>JAQVCG010000055.1 GCA_028689875.1 Candidatus Rifleibacteriota bacterium
AAAAACGATAACGTATTTCCCAATAACAGCTATGCAGAATCACAGTTCCGCCTTATGTTCAAAGCTAACGTAGATGAAAATGTTACTGCAGTTGCCAGATGGATCATTTTGAATAATAACAGCGATGCAAAAAACGCTCCCGCCGCAAACTACTATTTCGGTAAAAACCTCGGTGGTGCTACTGCTGCAGACAACCAGATCGACTTGGCTTACTTGAGCATCAAAGATATGTTCTCATTTGGCGGCGACTTCACATTCGGTCGCGACTTCAGAACTCACGGTCATGCTCTTGTATTGAGCGATTATGTAGATGCAATAACCTACACAAAAAGATCCGGTGACGTTGATGTAAATATCAATTCTATTTACAACAGAATCAACGGTGTTGATTTCAGACAAATCTATAACCTCAACCTTGATACTAAATATCGTGATAATGACATTTATGTTGGCTATTACACTCAAAGCTACGGCGACGGCGTTAGCGCAATCGATGGCTTAGCATATACTGACGGTGCAGTAAGCATAGTAGAATTCGGTTCTTCGGGTGATCTTGGCAATAGCGGCCACTATTCATACGACCTTGGTTTTGCTTATAACCAGACCGACAAAGTATTGACTTCTACCAAAGAATACAAAGGCTGGACCAACTACGTTGCTCTTAAATGGGACGGCAAAAAAGAATGGGCTGCTAAAGTTGCTTACCTTGAAGCAGATGAAGAAGCCTACAGCGCAATTTCACTCAATAATAACAACAGATATTCAGACGGAATCGAAACTCCTTATGAAGACATTGCCCGCGGCAATAATTTCTTCAATAACGGTATGACCAATATGTCTGATATTAAAGTTCAAGTTGAATACAGACCCTGCAATGACAAACATTACGCAAGACTTGCTTATGATATGCTCGACAAATCTAAAGATTCTTCGAACAACGACAACTTCACCGTATTTGCAGCTACAGCCGGTGATCCCGCTGTTAAAGATGCAGCAGCTAACGTAATGACCTTAGAATACAGATACAGACTTACCGAAAACACCAGAGTTCGAGTTGGTTACACTGACTTTGAATTTGATGGCAAATACACCACCGGCGTTAAAACCGGCGTGAACAATGCTGCCGGTACCGGTCTTGCCGATTACGGAATTCTGTGGGCAGAAGTTTACAGCAGATTCTAATCTCTTAAACAGCTAATTTAAAATAAAAAAACAAGAACCAATATGGTTCTTGTTTTTTTATACCCAACTTTGTTATGATGTTGGCTAAGCCAAAAGAAAGAGAATTTTGTTAAATATGAAGAAACTAATAGCCGTATTTATAGTCGGCGCAATTGTCGCTTGGTTCATCACTGACAAACTGTTTCAAAATAATTCGAAAGAACAAACACAAAAAAAAGGTGGCAGAGAAGTATCTGTTGCAGTAGAAACATATCCCTTAAAAAGAGGACACATAAAAGACATCGGCATATTTAGCGGAAGCATAGAAGCAGACTCTAAATTCACTGTATCACCCAAAATAGGTGGAAGAATAAAAAAACTATATGTTGATATAGGCGATAAAATTTATAATGGCGGAATAATTGCCAGATTAGATGATGAAGAGCTTATTTTAGGAGTCAAACAAGCAGAATCAGCACTTGAAATAGCAAAGGCGAATTATAATGAAAGCAAAGAGCTATTAGAGATTTCTCAAAAAGAACTTGAGCGCATAAAAACGATGCATAAACAAAAGGTTGCGTCTGAAGTCGAAGTTGAAAACACGCAAGCCTCTAATAAGACTAGGCAGGCAAAGCATTTAGTAAATAAATCTTTGGTTAGTCAGGCCGAATCAACACTTGAAACAGCCAAGTTGAAGCTGGCATACGCAAATATCGACGCTTCTTGGACAGATGGAGCAAAAGAAAGATTTATTGCAGAAAAATTTTTAAATGAAGGGGCTATGATAACTGCAAACACACCCATTGTATCTGTAATAGACATAGATGACCTTACCGTTGCGCTGAATGTTGTTGAAAGGGATTATTTCAGGATTAAACCAGGAATGAAAGCAATTGTAAAACCGAGCGCCATGCCCAAAGAAAGTTTTGCAGCTACGGTTTCACGCATAGCTCCATTGATTGACGAAAGCTCAAGACAAGCACGCATTGAGCTAAAATTGCCTAACACATCACGCAAGCTCAAACCCGGAATGTTTGTTCAGGTTGAAATCGTCTATGAAGCACATGAAAATGTTTTAATAGCTCCTCTTAACGCTGTTTCTAGAAGAAATAATCAAGAAGGAATTTTTATAGCTGAAAGAGAAAATAAAAAAGCCAAATTCATGCCAATAGTTTTTGGGCTGTCTTCAGCAGATGAAATTGAGATTATTTCACCTTTAATAGAGGGCGAAGTTGTAACCCTAGGTCAGCACTTATTAGAAGATGGAATGAAAATAATAATTTCTGATAGTTCTACGATAAGAGAAACAGAAAAGAATTCAGCACAATGAAACTAGCTAAAACCTCAGTCAGACGACCAATCGGTGTGACAATGGTTATGAGCATTGTCATATTATTCGGTATTCTTTCTTTTTATAAATTACCTGTCGATCTAATGCCAGATATGACTTACCCCACTATCACCGTATCTGCAAACTATTCAGATGCGAGCCCAACAGAAGTTGAAACCCTTATTACTAGGCCCATTGAACAAGCTGTTTCAGCTATTTCTGGGGTCGAAGAAATAAATTCTACATCTAACGAAGGCAGCAGCCGTGTCCGAATATCTTTTGCTTGGGGCACCGATCTTGACGCAGCTTCTAATGATTTACGTGACCGCATTGACAGAATTATCAGGCGTTTACCTGATGATATTGACAGACCCAGCATACGTAAATTTGATGCCGCCGCAACCCCAATTTTAGTATTGGGTGCTTCGAGTAATCTTGACCCTGTTCAAATGCTTGATTTGATTGAAGAGCAAGTAAAATATCGTATTGAGCGAATAAATGGAGTAGCCTCAATAGATATTTTAGGCGGAAATCAGCGAGAAATTCAAGTTCAACTAAACATAGACCGTCTTTCATCTCTTAAAATCGCTCCCGAAACCATTATTAACCGCCTAAAAGCAGATAACTTAAATTTACCCGCAGGAATGATTGAGCTCGGAAATTACGAATTGCGTTTACGAACACCGGGTGAATTTGAGAATGTTAATCAAATAGCTAATATGGTGGTGGGTGAAACAGGTGGAAAGCTTATTAGGTTGCGCGATGTTGCAAATGTAAAAGACCATTGGGAAAAAAAGCGCAGTGTTGTTAGAATCAATCAGCGTCCCGGCGTCAGAATCATGGTTTATAAGCAATCCGGAAGCAATACTGTTTCAGTAGCTAAAGATGTAAAAAAAGAAATTGAAGCTATAAATGAAGATTTGCCCCAATTGCATTTAAGCGCCATTATCGACAGTTCTAAGTATATTGAACGTTCAATCGATAATGTGAGTTCATCAGCTTTGTTAGGTGGCGCTTTGGCTGTTCTTATTTTACTAATATTTTTGGCCAACATAACTAGCACCATAATTATTGCCACTGCAATACCTGTCTCAATTATTGCTACTTTTGCTTTGATGTATTATTTCGGTTTTACTTTAAATATCATGTCGCTTGGCGGTGTTGCGCTTGGTATCGGCATGCTTGTAGACAACTCTATTGTTGTTTTAGAAAACATTTTTAGGTATCGTGAAAAAGGACAGTCTAAGCTTGATGCCTCAATTAACGGTGCTGCTGAAGTTGCTATGCCTATTTTGGCAAGCACCATGACTACTGTTGGCATTTTTCTTCCTTTGCTATTTATCGAAGGGATGTCAGGCATTATGTTTAAGCAGCTTGCTTACATAGTTTCTTTTTCGTTAGTTTGTTCTATGGCGATTTCATTAACCATTGTTCCTATGATGAGTTCATTGTTTTTAAATATTACTACTTCAGAACGCAAAAACTATTTTCAGAAATTATCCGAAGCCGGAATTTCAAAAATTCTTTCACTACATGCAGCTGCACTTGATTTTGTTTTAAAGTATAAAGTTCTTACTGTCTTTATTCTTGCTTCGATATTAGCAAGTTCTCTTGCTTTAATAAAAGTTGTAGACACTGAATTTATGCCTCAGGCAGACGAAGGTGAAGTCAGGGTTACGATAGAAATGGAAGAAGGAACCCGTCTTAGTCTTGTTGAAAAAACTATGATTGAGGCTGAAAAGATAATATTTGATAAAACTCCCGAAGCAGAAATAATTTTTACTAACGTTGGTGGCGGGCGTTCATCAAATGTTGCAGTTGGCAACATCAGAGTTCCATTGGTTGCCGCCTCACAAAGGAAACGCAGCAGCGCACAAATTGCGAGTGATTTGCGCAAGCATCTTTCTGTACTTCCCGGAACTGTAATAAGAACGCGTGAGGGCAGAGGCATGTTTATGATGGGCAGCGCAGGTGGGACAGAAAAGCTTCAATTACAAATACGAGGGCATGACATTGAAACAGCAGACGCTCTTGGTAAGGCCATTGAACGCATGCTTTATACGGTTAACGGAGTTACAGACGTACAGTTGTCAAGAGACAAGGGAGTGCCCGAAAGAGTTATTGTCATAAATCGTGAGAAAGCAGCTGACCAGAAACTTACTATTTCAAAAATTTCAGCCTTTCTTGAAACCATGATGTCCGGTAGTAGTGCAGGGAATTTACGTGACGATGGTGATGAGTATCGTATTTTAGTTAAAGCTTCTGATGCTGAATATATGTCGCTGGACGATTTGTTGAACCTTCAGGTTACTAACAATGCGGGCAAACAAGTTATGTTGCGAAATATTGCTCATATAGAAAGCAAACTGGGCCCCACTCTAATTGAAAGACGAGACCAGGAGCGTATTCTAAATGTTTCAGCGAACTTCGAAAATCGCGGTATGGGTGAAATAATTAAAGAAGTTCAAGAAAAATTGCACAGTATACCGATGCCTGCACGATTTAGTGTTATTTTTGCAGGAGACTACGAAGAACAGCAAGAGGCCTATACAGAATTGGCTATCAGCTTTGTTTTGGCTTTATTCCTTGTTTACATGATTATGGCGATTCAGTATGAGGCGTTCATAGACCCGATAATAGTAATGACTACGGTTCCTATGTCAGTAATATCTGTTTTGCCGATTTTATACTTTACTAATACCTCTTTTAATGTTCAGTCATTTATTGGCTGTATTATGTTAGGCGGAATTGTTGTTAACAACAGTATTTTGTTGGTAGACCATATCAATGACCTTTTAAAAGCCGGGATGGACAAGTTATCGGCAGTTAAAGAAGCTGCCCGCGACCGCTGTCGTCCGATATTGATGACTGCTTTGACTACCATTTTGGGGTTAGTTCCTTTAGCCATAGGAATAGGTGAAGGCGGCGAGGTTCAGGCACCCATGGCTAAAGTTGTTATTGCAGGACTTTCTTTTGCAACTTTAGTTTCTTTGCTGATAATTCCGTTGGTTTATTTGGAATTTACTAATGCCTTTTCAACCTCAAAAGGAGAAAGTAAATGAAAAAATATTTATCCTTAATTATTATCTTTACATTACTCATACTGAATAGCAATAACGCCATAGCTCAGCTAAATTTCAGCAAACAAGCATTTAATATTTTTGACGAATCTATTAAACCTATTAAATTAAGTCTCGAAGATGCGATAATTAAGGCATTAAACAACAATATTTCGCTAAAAATTGAAAAACTTGATGTTAAGGCTTCAAAAACGGCCATTGAAAGCGAAAAGGCTGCTTTTGACACAAAAGTTAAAGCAACAGTTTCGGCAGGGGATAGAAAAGCACAAAACTTAAATGCTGCAAACAATTTGGCGAATACAAGAGCAGATAATGCTGGAGCAGAAATTGAACTTGAAAAACTTTTGTATTCGGGAACAACGGTTGCACTTAATAGTGAGGTAGGCAGAAACAGATCCACCAATTCTAACAGCTTGTATTCAAATAGAATAGGAATCGATCTAACGCATCCCCTGCTTCGCAATTCAGGAAGAGAAATAAATCTAATCTCTCTTAAACAAGCAGAACTAGATTACAATTATACCAAATATGAGCTTAAAGCATTTATACTCGATTTCATAGCTTCAGTTGAAAAAAAATACTGGGAACACTATTTGAGTGTAAGACAACTTGAAATAGTAAATGAATCTGCAGCCCTTGCAATTCAGCAAAGACAAGAAACAAACTCCAGAATACTTGCGGGAAGCATTCCGGAATCTGAAAGAGCAGCTGCAGAAGCTGAAGTTGCTAAGTGCGAAGAAGATTTAATAAATGCCCAAAGTAATATGGTTAACACCGCTATATCATTATTAAGAACAGTCAACCACGACACTGAAAATTTTTGGAAAAATTTACCAAATCTAACTGATAAACCATTCCTGAAGAAGATCGATCAAATGGATTTAGAAGCACACTTAGCTTTGGCAGAACAACAAAGACCCGAATTGCTTCAAGCAAAGCTTCTTATAGCCAAAAACGAACTTGAAATTGTTGCAAGCAAAAATGGTTTGCTTCCTAAATTAGACTTTTTCATTAGTCTTGGAAACACAGGGTATTCGAGAACTTTCAAAAATTCTAACCCAAAATTCAAAAACCATGAAAAACCTGATTTCGAAATAGGCTTCGACTATGAGCTAACTAGAAACAGAAGAGCAGCCAGAGCTAAATTTGAAAAAAGCAAAATAACGGCTGATATAAAAAAAGAAGCTTTAAAAAACCTAGAACAAGTTATTAAAGAAGATGTTATAAAAGCCTATATAGAAGTTCAAAGAACCATGCAGCAAGTTGCAGCTACAGCTGCCACAACGCAAAAGCAACAAGAAAAACTCAGAGTTGAAGAAATTAAATTCAGCGTTGGCAAGACAACATCTTTTCAGGTTTCTCAAGCCCAACGTGACCTCACCGAAGCCAGAATTGCCGAGGTAAAAGCCGCAATAGCCTACACGGGAGCAATAACCGAGCTCATGAGAGCTGATGGAACTTCGCTGTTAAAAGCAAATAAAATTGAACTGAAGTAATCAGTTTGATAAAACTCTTAACTTAACTACCTCTGCTTCAGAAGTACTGCGGTCTTGTTTATCTTTGTTATAAATCATATCTCTATTAGGTGAGAAGCTCGGAACAATATCTTTAAAACACTTGATTACAGACTCAGCATTTGCACTCTGAGCTGATTCAACAAGATTCTTGATCTGACCTAATAGTATTTGCTCATTGACTTCTTCGGGTTTTGCAACAAATATTTTACTGTTTCTGGTGGCTGTAATACCCTCTGATGCAGTTAATAGCTCTTCATAAAGTTTTTCACCGGGACGAACTCCGGTAAATTTAATCTCAATGTCTCCGCCAACTTCAAGGCCAGCTAAACGTATGAGATCTTCTGCAAGATCAACTATTCTTACCGGCTCACCCATATCAAGAATAAAGACTTCTCCACCCTTACCATAGGCTCCTGCCTGAATTACAAGCTTACTGGCCTCCGGAATAGTCATAAAATATCTTATCATGTTAGGATGGGTTATAGTAATCGGGCCGCCATTTTCTATCTGTTGCTTAAACATTGGAATAACACTACCGCGACTACCAAGCACATTACCAAATCTAACGGCAACAAACCTGGTAGAACTTCTTTTTGCGTAACATTTTAGAATTTTTTCTGCCACACGCTTACTGGCACCCATAACAGAAGTCGGGTTAACAGCTTTATCTGTTGAAATCATTACAAAACGTTCAATTTTTGAAATATGTGATACTTCAACTATATTTTTTGTTCCGATTACATTATTTTTTACAGCTTCTTCAGGATTCAACTCCATTAATGGAACGTGCTTATGAGCTGCTGCATGAAATACTATATCAATCTTATATGCTTTGAATAATTTAAGAAGTTTATCGTAATCTTGGATATCAGTTATTATTGGAACAAGTTTTGTATTTCCGAGAGATTGGTTGCGTAGCAATTCTTGATGAATATTAAAAATACTGTTTTCACCATGCCCCAACAAAAGTAGCACTTTTGGTTGAAAAGGTAAAATCTGACGGCATATTTCACTTCCTATACTGCCGCCTGCACCTGTAATAAGAACTGTTTTTCCGGTCAAATATGCCGCTATTTCAGAAATATTAATTTCTGATGGAGCTCGTCTAAGTAAATCTTCTATGGCTATATCTCTTAATTGCAAATGGGCTAATTTGCCGGAAATAATATCCTGAAGGCCCGGTAAAGTTTTAAATCTGACTTTTGTATTTTGACACTGCTGAACAATCCTTCTTAAATCAGACCCACCTGCTGATGGAATTGCAATTATTATCTCATCAACAGAGTGTTCTGCAACAATATTAGGAAGATCTGCAGTTGTACCAAGCACTTGAACACCAAGCAAAATTTGGTTCAATTTTGTAGGGTCATCATCAACAAGCCCAACAACTTCAATTGGCAAATTCATGTTTCGTCTGATTTCGCGAATAATTGTTTCTCCACCTTGCCCGGCTCCGACAACTAAAACTCGCTTATAAGCCTTATCTGTTTTAGTAAAGAGCATGTTTCTAAGGGGACTAATTTCAACAAAACTTAAAAGCAATCGCGGAGTTGCTCGAACTGCGCCAAGCATAATCAAGCAAAGCATCCAATCTATGGCAAAGACAGAACTAAGACTAGGAAATCCTTCTCTAAAATATATTGATAATAACTTTACTACGCTAAAACATGAAACAGCGAAAAAAACAGCAACCATGTCGGGCAAAGATATAAAACGCATTGTTCTATTATATAACCCAAATGACCAGAACACAGCCAAACCTATAGGCATCAGTATGGGAATAATAAATAACAGATATTGAGTGTGTGCAGGTGTCAAGCTATCGAATTTTAACCAGATAGAAGCCACTAAAGCAAACGTCACACAAACAATATCTGTTAAAGCAAATATAATCTTTTTAAGAGGAGCCATTTTAGAGGCAGTATCCTTCTCTTGTTCTTAAATCAATCTAGACTGAAGATTTTAACACACATAAACTAAAATTCAAACTAAAAAGAATATGCTCATCTGCCCACATTTATGGAGTGTTCTCTTAGATTATCTCTTATTTCTTGTCCGCGCAAAGGGTCTGTTGGATATATGCCATGGGCTCTAGCTCTGTATATCATTCCATTCATTGTTTCTTGTGAATCTCCAGGAAGAGCAGGCGAACTCTGAACCACGTATGGTTGTCCGGACGGAATTAGGGACTGTTCAACATAAGATTGAACAGCATAACCCTGCTGCGAATAAGGGGCATTATAATTATAGTTTGTCATGGGCTGAACGGAATTAAATATGGGCATCGGATTATCGGGAAGAGTTGAAGGCGGAGGAAAATCAGGTTTTTGAACAGTAGGCGTCGGGGTTACAAAACCTGAGTTTTCCATAACAGGAGGAGGAGGCGCCATTTTTTCAAGTTTTTTTCTGTGGTCATCCATAGCTAATCGCCATGTGTAAACGTCGGGTTCATATATGTACGGCTCATTATGGCGCTTAACACCTCTTACAAATCGTCTGTTTTCACGAGAAAAACTATTTTTTCCGGTATTAGCATACAAGCCGCTTCTAATCATTTTTTCAGAAAAATCAAGAAATTCCATTCTTTCCCTATTTGAACCCTCGAGAACAGCTTCAGCCGGCTCTGGCAAACCTAGGGCGCAAAAGCCAATCACAGCAACAGCTACAATTTTTACGGTATTCTTAACAATTATACGCATATAACCCTCCGTGGAACAAGTCTATTACATACTTGAATCTGCATAAAAACATCATCTTTGTCAAGGAAATAAAAAAGGATGCAGCCTTAACAGGCCACATCCTTTAATATAAACTCAATTAGAAAGTTCGCTTATAATACTTAGTATGCAACAAATGATGAGATTTTTCTCCGCAAGGTTCTTTGAGGAGGGTTTCATAAGTAGATATTACAGCCGGATTATCTTGCGATTTTCTTCGGGGCATTTCTTTATCGGCATCATAAAGTTCTTTTGTTCTGCGTTCAATTTTTGCAGCCTGATTAAAGTCTATAGGTTGACCGCCACCATTGATACACCCGCCGGGACAAGTCATTACTTCGATAAAGTCATATTTAACTTCGCCATTCATAAGTTCTTTGCAAACCTTATGAGCATTAGCAAGACCATGAACGATTGCAATTCTAAGTTTGGTGCCGTCAACATCAAGAGTTGCTTCTAGCAGACCTTCGCTACCGCGAACTGCTTTGTAATCCAAATCTTTAGAATCAATAACCTTGCCGGTTACTTTTTCTACAGCAAATCTCAATGCTGCTTCGGTAACTCCGCCGGTTACGCCGAAAATAACGCCTGCACCGGTTTTGTCACCTAAGGGCATATCAAATTCTTCGGGTTTTAGATTAACAAAGTCGATACCTGCGGCCTTAATCATACGTGCCAATTCTTGAGTTGTTATAACTTCGTCTGTATCTCTTTTGCCTTCGGCATATTCAAATTCAGGACGTCGAATTTCAAACTTTTTAGCTGTGCAAGGCATTATAGAAACAACAAACAAATCTTCATTTTTAACACCCAACTTTTCGGGCAATACTTCGCGCATAATAGCGCCCATCATTTGTTGAGGAGACTTACAGCTGGAAAGGTTAGGCAAAAGTTCCGGATAATATTCTTCAATGAATTTAATCCAGCCTGGGCAGCAAGAAGTAAACTGAGGCAACACGCCACCCTTGGTAAGGCGATTTACAAATTCAGTTCCTTCTTCAACTATTGTAAGGTCAGCTGCATAAACAGTGTCGTAAACCTTATCAAAACCCAATCTTCTCAGTGCTGCAACCATTTTACCGGTTGTTTCATGGCTGGCAGGCAAACCAAATTCTTCGCCGATACCTGCACGCACTGCAGGAGCCATGTGAACTACAACAGTCTTGGTTTTATCGTCGAGAGCCTTTTGAACAGGAGCTATGTGTTTATTAACAACTATTGCCCCCACAGGGCAAACAGCTGCACATTGACCGCAGTTAACACATTCGCCTTCGCCCACAGAACGGCCAAAAGCCGGTGTAACATATGTGTTTTTTCCTCTGAAAGCAAAGTCAATAGCGCCAACACCGTGTATTTCTTTGCAAAATCTTACACATTGTCCGCAAAGAACACATTTATCGGGGTCTCTATAGATTGAAACAGAGCCTGTGTCTGCCGGTCTGAAATCTTTTATCTTTTTGAAGCGAACTTCATTTACGCCAAGTTTTCTAGCTACCTCTTCCAATTTGCAGTTGCCCATCTGGTCGCAAGTCGGGCATTCAACTTTATGATTAGCCAAGAATAATTCAACCGCAACCTTGCGAATATTTCGCAATGCGGGTGTATGAGTTTTAACCTTCATGCCGTGTTCAGGTTCGGTTGAACATGAAGTCTGAATACCGCGACCTTCGATTTCGACAACACAAAGACGGCAAGCACCATAAACACTGAGCTTAGGATGATAGCAAAGTGTCGGGATTTCAATTCCGGCCTTTCTTATCAGCTCTAGCAGATTTTTTTCACCTTCTATAGGAACTTCTTGTCCATTAACAAGAACAAATTTATCGGTAGTCATTATTCATTTCCCCCAATTAAATTACTGCGCCAAATTTGCAGGTTTCTTTACAAACGCCACATTTGATGCATTTTTCAGGATCGATTTTGTGAACTTTTCCAGGAGCCCCTTCAATAGCACCGACTGGGCACTTTTTAGCGCAAAGAGTGCAACCCTTGCATTTCGCAGGATCGATTTCAGGAGCGCAAAGAGCCTTGCACTGTTTAGCCGGACATTTTTTATTGAATACGTGGGCTTCATATTCATCTCTGAAATATTTGAGAGTAGAGAGAACCGGATTTGGAGCTGTTTTGCCCAATCCGCACAAAGAACCCTGAGAAACGGCATGAGCTAATTCTTCAAGCTTAACAAGAGTTTCTTCATTGGCATCACCGTTCATAATGTCATCAAGCATAGCAAGCATCTGCTTAGTTCCTTCACGACACAATACGCATTTGCCGCAAGATTCGCTCTGAGTAAATCGCATAAAGAATCTTGCAACAGACACCATGCAAGTATTCTTGTTCATTACAACAAGTCCGCCTGAACCAACGATAGCGCCGTAAGCTTTTACAGAGTCAAAGTCTATAGGAATATCAAGATGTTCGGGTGTTAAGCAGGCTCCGGAGGGACCGCCGATCTGAACTGCTTTAAAGCCGTCGGGCATCGGTTTACCTTGATCATCTGTTACCCCGCCACCAATATTAAATATAATTTCTCGCAAAGTTGTGCCAAACGGAACTTCAACCAAACCGGTATTTGCAACGTGTCCGGTAAGAGCAAAAGTCTTTGTGCCGGCAGAAGATGCGCTACCAAGCTTTTTAAACCATTCAGCTCCGTTGCGCATAATCAAAGGAACACAAGCAAGTGTTTCAACGTTATTAATAACAGTAGGTTTACCAAACAAACCGCTTTTAGCCGGGAAAGGAGGTTTAGGAGTAGGCATACCGCGCTGTCCTTCAATTGAATGTATCAAAGCTGTTTCTTCGCCACAAACGAAAGCTCCGGCACCTTCCATTACTTCGATATCGAAAGAAAAATCAGTACCAAATATATTTTTACCCAAAACACCTAAAGAACGTGCATCTTCAATAGCTTTTTTAACACGTTTAACTGCTAAAGGATACTCAGCGCGACAATAAATATAGCCTTTAGTACCTTCAATAGCTTTGGCGGCAATCAACATGCCTTCTAATACTGAGTGAGGATTACCTTCCATGACGCTTCTGTCCATGAATGCGCCCGGATCGCCTTCGTCAGCATTACAAACAACATATTTAACATCACTTTTGTTAACGAGTGTGAATTGCCATTTTTTACCGGTTGGGAAACCTGCGCCGCCTCTTCCGCGAAGCCCAGAATCCAACATTAATTTGCAAACTTCATCAGAAGTCATTGAAGTTAAAGCCTTTTTAGCGCCTTCGTAACCGCCTTCAGAAATATACTCTTCGATATCTTCAGGGCAAATATGGCCGCTTTCTTTCAAAGAAACACGGTTTTGTCGTTTGTAAAAAGTAATTTCATTATGATTTTTAGCATGCTTTCCATCAGAGGGTTCGACAAAAAGAAGTCTATCAACAACCTGATGATTTTTAAGAGTTGTTTCAACTATTTCAGCTGCATCTTCGGGTTTTACTTTTACATAAAAAATGTTTTCGGGCATAATTGTTACAAGAGGCCCTTGCTGACAAAAACCGTGGCAACCGCTTTTTGAAAGATACAAATCTTTTTTATTTTTATTTTCTTCGTGAACGTCAACACGAACACTGATGCCAGCCTTTTCGATTTCTTTTTTTAGTGCATCAATAACTTTAAGCGCGCCATTTGCAACACAAGCTGTCCCCGCACAAACAATAACGCGTCGTTCTTCAATCTTTGCTTTATAGGATTCTGCAATTTTTTTAAGATCTAAAGTCATTTTGCGGCCTCCTCGGCTAATATTTTGTCAATTTCGGCAACCGCTTTAGTGGGGGTCATCATGCCGTGCACGTCTTCGTTAATAACCATAACTGGGGCCAAACCACATGCGCCTAGGCAAGAAACAGTTTCAACAGTAAAAAGCATGTCGTCTGTAGTCATTTTACCTTCGCTGAGTTTTAGCTTTTCAACAATAGCATTAAGAACGGGAATTGATTTTTTAACGTGGCATGCTGTGCCATTACAAACTTTTACAAGATACTTTCCTTTAGGAGTTAGCGCAAAATGTGAATAAAAAGTTGCAACCCCATAAACTTGAGCTGCTGGGATTTTAAGTTTTCTTGCAGTAAAATCAATGACTTCTTCGGGAAGATAGCGATATACTTCCTGAATTTCCTGCAAAATCGGAATTAATTTACTTCCGTCGCTGTGATGTTTTTCAATAATCTTGCAGACCTGTTCGAGCTTGGCGTCTGTTTGGCCGGTCATTACACGACCTCCTGTCTAATATTTTACATTCTTTTCCCTCTTGAAATAACTTTCCCACCCTAGATAGCGCTAAAAAAAGATCAATAAAAATAGAGTGTGAAAATTTTCTCAAGTTAACAGAGAACAATATAAGCCCTATCGGCATGTACGTCAACAAATTTTGTGATTTTTTTCTCTTTTTTATATATTAAAACACTGCGCAAGCATTTAAAGGCTTAAACAAAAGATTTTATTCACTTTTAAAAACCAAACCAAAATAACCACAAAACACATCCACTGAAAGCCAACAGAGCGAACGAAAAAATAAAATGTTATGTACACAATTGTTTACATAACATTTTATTTCAACAATCAAACATAATTTAAAAGTAATAAAACTTTTTAATCATGCCGATACAGAGTTTGTCGTAGTTAGTCTTGACGACATAGCCCGAATAGGAGAAATATAATGGGAGTCTTAATTCCTTTATTTAAAACACGCGAACACGATTGCCGTGAATCCTTGTTAGATGAAGAAGAAAAGCTAAGATTAAAACTAATCAGAAATTCAATCGAAGCACTCAAAAGAGAAGAAGAAGCCGTTGAAAACGAAATTTCTGAAAAATGTCGAGAAGAAATTGATCGATTAAACATTATCGACAGAAAATTAAGAGCTTTGGAATACGAAGCAGAACAATTGTGTGATTCAACTAAAAACACAACCCACCCCCATTGCGGAAGATAGGATAGCTTAATGTATAAAAACTCACTTGTATCAGACTTCTATTTAAGTCGATTTAACTCTCAGCCCGATCCGGAATCATCTTCTCCGCTTTTTAACGGCTCTCTAGCATTGTCAGCCAAAACCTACAGCGATAAAAAGTTCGTGATGTGCAGATCCACATCACGAACTTGGTGGGAAACCTCTTGGCAGAGAAAAAAATAGATTAAAGAATTACTTTAATTTGGATAAATCTTCTGGCCACAATATAACAGACTGTTTTTCGTAGTCGCGAACCACGTCTGATTTTGTGTGATCATAAACATCAAAGTTTAAAACTTCGTTGTATCTGTTAAATCTTTCTTCTCCGAGAACGGTCTTCATAACTGTTAAAGGATTGCCTTTAAAGAAACCCTTTTCATCTCTTACTTTAACCAATTTTGCGCAATCTGCCTCGGCAAGGCCTATATTTCTAAGCATTCCAGCTGTGGCCGTATTTAAGTCGAAACGAAACTCATAAAACTTATCTTTTTTACCAAAGGCTGCTGCAAGATATTGTTTGGCTTTCGATGGTTGTTTTTTCAAATTAGAAAGATTTATTTTACCAGAGAACCACATTTGTGGGCCAACGTTAGCAAAAATATTGTCTTCTTTCATCGCCTCAGCAAATAATTCTTCCGTATATGCCTTATATTGTTTGCGCGCTTCAAGAAAATCTTCTTTAGCTATTTTCTTTTGTTTGTAAGCCAAATTAAACTCATAGAAATTTTTATAACTTTC
>JAQVCG010000148.1 GCA_028689875.1 Candidatus Rifleibacteriota bacterium
AATTCAGATATACTTGCATCAACAAAACTTTCGAAAACCTCGACAACGGCACCTTCCTACAAACCAAAATCTCATACTAATCCCGGCGGTTCACTAAACTTATTTTCGCGCTTTCTTAGACTTAATTTCAGCTTTCTTTATGAGCATTTTAAATGTGTATTTGTCGTAATTCAGTTTCTCTGCCAAATCTTGCAATACAGCCTCTTCTTCGGCCGTATAAACCCCGTCGGCAAAGGCCATCTCAGCCATGCCCTGAAAAATTGCAATCGCTAACGGCTTATTATCGCTAATCGGCACCTCAAGCAATCCTTCTTTTGCCGCTTCGATAATTTCATTTAAAACCGTCTCAGGCAGCAAGTAACTGTCTGCCGTCTTGCGCAAAAGCTGTAACTCAGCCTCATCTGCGACTCCATCAGCATACAGCACCTTGGCCATACCGCTGACAAGCTCTTTGCCCGAAGTCATTGTTTCAACTTTAACTTTTTCTTTATGCATATTCTCGTTTTTAACATAGTATTCAGAAAACTGTTTTACTATTTTATTCGCCTGTTTTTCAGTTACTGCACGGTATTCCTCATCGCCGCTCGCAATGATCTTCTCTAATCTCCACGATTTCGCGTCACTCAAATCAAAACCGCAATACCCGCAAGCGCCAACAATTCCCCTGGCAAGCTGCCCGCCACATTTAGGGCAGTGCAAACTCGAAAGCGTGTTATCAAGATTAGTCCTCTCTCCAATCGGACGACTGATAAGATAGATTTCCCTCATACACTTATTTACACGCGAACCCGGCAATATTTTTCCCTTTATATCGGTAAAATACGGAATTCCGCTCCACACCACCTGCACATAGAGCCTAATCTTATCGGCTTCAATTCTTATAGCCTGCAAATAAATGCCGCCTAACGCGATGCCTTCCCAGTTTAACCTTTGCGCAGCGCCTGTAGTAGCCAATATTGTCTGTATTTTTTCTTTATATTCGGGAAAGGCGAAACGCGAGATGTATTCTGAATTATTGTGTTTTTCGGCTAATCGCAGTTGCCAGAATAAAACCCCGCAAATGTCCTCGATATTATAAATATTAAAGTTCGGATCAAGCTGTTTAACATCATTCCACCCTTCAACAAAATCAGGATTAGAATGAACCCACTCGTAGGACTGTGCTATTTTTGTTAAAACCCAGTCAAACGCGCCGCTTCTGAGATACGACCTGCACGCGCCGCAAACAGTTGCCTGGCCGATTTTAACCTCTGCACCGCAGTTCGGACAAACTGAATCTGACAAGCTGCCGCCCTTACTCGACACTGCCGACGGTTTTCTGATCAATATCCAGTATTCCATAACCGTTTTTGGCGCAGGCGCCTTGTCTAACAAAGCTTTCGTCTTTATATCATACACTTCATCTTGCGTCTGATAAACAACTAAGACAGTGATTTCATCATAGTTTTGGTCGAAATTTACATTTGAAATTTCTATTTTTTTTATGGTTAGTTCTTTATTGCGATAATAAATTCCCTTATTTTTTTGCTCGGCAACTTTTACAGACAGTTGCTCATACAAAGCATCTGAAACCATATGCTCTATGCGCTGCAAACTCTGATTTGTAATGGCAGACTGAACCAAATAAAACACTTTTTGCGCTTTTTTTTCAAAATCCGGAGCATTAAAATGCGCGTCTCTTTCAACAAGCACTTTCAGCTTGCTTTCAATAAGCTTATGATTGATCTTTATCCCTTTGATATCAGACGTCAAAAAGGATTCTTTAATGCTTTTCTTTTCATTTATTATTTCGCCTTTATAAAAGATAATCGAGGGCAAATGTTTAATATAAGGCTCAAGGTAAAGCCACCAATCAGAAAGCTTAAACTCTGCCATTTTACTCTTTTCAGAAGAGCTGTTTAAAGAGGTGACCAACACATCGTTCGAAACAAAACGACTGCCTAACACAACTTCAGGCCTTTTTGAAATCAAGTGAAATAATGGCAAAACCAAAATTTTCATAAAGCTGTTGTCTGTTGCAAGCAGCCCTATGACATACGGAATCAAACTTAAAATAAGCCATAGTTTTTGGTTTATATGCTGTCTGCGTGCGAAAATCGCCAAACCGAACAAATAAGGGAACAAAAAAACCGCTTCAAGCGGGAACTTAAGCAAATAAAAGACACAAAAACCCGGTGAAAGTATAAACCATAGCAAACCACGAAAAGTATAATAGATCGCTACAGTCGCAATGAAAATAAAAATCAACGACATAACCATTAGCTGTGCTGAGCCGCGATTTCTCATAGAGGTTGAAAGGATTTCCCAGGCTAAGTTCAAAAAATACATACCTTTTGGCAAACTGGAAACTTTAAAAATTAAAAAAACAGCAAAAATAACCGCCAATAAAACATAAACACAAAATCGCTTCTTTGTAATCGGCACATCAAAACTAAATAATTCCATTATTCACCCTCACAGCACCATAAATTGTATATACACCCTCTCTAGCGGGCCATTAGTGCAAAGACTCCCCAGCCTAAATATTCGCGCGTGTATGTCACGTGTCGCTTCGGAGCGAGATCAAGCTCTGCACGCACTTCTTTGTAAAAATCGTCATTTGGGTTCGCTTCGAGCCATCTGCGCATCGTGAGCCATTTAGCAGCTTCGTATCTGTCCCAGCCTTCTTCGTCTGCTAACACCATCTCAACAACGTCATAGCCAAGCTTTTCCAGAGATTCCACAAACTCCGGAAGCAGCTGAAAATCTGAAATAGCATTGGCAAGACACCCCTTAGCAATGCTTTCCGTCGAAGGCAGCTTTTTCCAATAAGGCTCGCCAATCAAAATAATTCCATTGTCTTTAAGACTCTTTCTCAGCAGTTCAATAGTCCCGGCCACCCCGCCGCCTATCCATGTTGCGCCGACACAGGCCGCCACACCGCACTTTTCATTATCAACATAACCGGCAGCATCAGCATGAATAAATTTAACGCGGTTTTCAACCCCAAGCTCTTTAGCCCTAAGTTTAGCTTGCTTGCTAAACAGCTCACTCATATCAACCCCGGTACCGGTAATTTTATAATCTCGCGCCCAAGTGCACAACATCTCACCCGAACCGCTTCCCAAATCAACTATGCGAGTTTCAGGCTCAAGGCGCAGCACCGCACCAAGCGTAGCAAACTTTGCATCAGTAAACGGATTATGTATGCGATGAGCACTCTCTGAAATATTAAATATCTTTGGAATATCCACTTAAAAGTCTCCTTGATTCAAATTATCAACTTAAAATCTAATTATAGCATTATTTAAGCCCTGATTACCTAATAAA
>JAQVCG010000149.1 GCA_028689875.1 Candidatus Rifleibacteriota bacterium
CCGGTTACCCGATATATGCTCCTATCCTATCAGCGCTTTGTTGGTTATATTTATAAATTTTCCGGGAATTGCCATATCGAGTTTCCAGATTATATTCATGGGTTTTGAGCCCTGATGCTGCTCGTATTTCGCAGGTCCCAGAAGCATATATCCCGGCGCGATTTTTAAAATCTTGTCGTTTTTGTTCTCTCTCACAAAAAGCAGAATTCTGCTGTTTTCTTTCACGTGATTTATATATCTTCGCCCTGTCCTCGAAGTCTCCGAAGTCGTGCTCTGACTCTGCCAGTGAAATAGGTCTTCGCTCACGGAATAATCTTTATACATCGTCGACGAAGAATAGTCTTTGTCCGCCTTATTCAAAGTAACAAAAAACACATCCGTACTAAAATCTGCGAAATATTTGACCCCTTCCCTGAAACTTCCGGGATTATTGTGATCAAAGGCCGCAAGAATCTGCGCCAGAGTGTAAGTGCAATGCACATCAAGCGGGAAATCATCGCTTCCTGCCCATGCTTTTCCGACCATATCAACCCGCTCGGCAAGCAGATCCAGCAACTGATTAAGCTCTTTGCATATAACCCTGCATCTTCTGAGCCTCGCAACAGCTTCGTAAATATCGGCAAACCCCTCTTTTTCAGGCGGGTTCTGCCATACGGTATAGTAAAACATCTGTATTCTGCGCTTATCAACCGGACTCATTCTTGCAATATCACCGGGCTCAATCCCGATACTGCCGACAATCAGCTTTTTAAAGAACTGTATCAGTTCGTATGAATCAATCAGACAAAAACGTTTAAAGGCAGTCTTAAAAATGTCCTTAAATTCGTCGTTACAATCTTCTGTTATTCCGGCCTTAAAACAAAGGGTTGAAAAACTGTCACAGGCATAAATTTGTTTCAGCTCTAATTTATGATAATTCACAAAATTAGATAAATTCAGCTCAAGCCCGGACTCTTCCTCAAAAGTTGCGATCAAAGAAACCAGCCTCTGTCTGCCTCTGTAACTCGCTTCAATATTGCCGAGCACATATTTTTGAGCCAGCCGCTCAAGCTTTACAAAGCACCCCTTCGGAAGAGAAACAAAACCCTTTTTAATCTCGTCGCGAATATCGGTATTTTTATTTTCAAGCAGCGCCCCGAACTTTTGTGCAAAATTATACCTTTCATGCGCCTGTCCGATAAAATCTAACACCGTCAGACAATCTTTGTTTTCGGCTAATCTCAAGCCTCTTCCCAACTGTTGCAGAAACACCGTCAAAGATTCGGTGGGTCTTAAAAATAAAACCGTATTGACCTCGGGAATATCAACCCCTTCATTATAGATATCCACAACGAAAATATAGTGAATCTCGCCTTTGATCAGCCGTTCTTTGGCGCTGTTTCTCTCTGCGGAATCCGAAGCCGAAGTCAAAGCAATCGCTTTGAGATTTCTCTCCTTAAAATGCCTCGCCATAAAGTTCGCGTGTTCGACCGAAACGCAGAACCCCAGGCAGCGCACATCACCCATATCGGTAACATATCTGTCTATTGCTTCTATTACGGAATCCGCACGTTTTCGCGCCACAAAATCGCTTAAAGCATAGACATTTGTCAGAGCAGCCCTGTCATACCCGCCTCTGGTCCATTTTAACTCTTTTAAATCAACACCGTCCGTAACGCCGAAATAATGAAACGGCGAAAGCAACTTGCGCTCAATAGCCTCAGCCAACCTGATTTCGGCCGCCATGCGATTATCGAAATATTTAAGAACGTTTTCTCCGTCCATTCTTTCAGGAGTCGCGGTGAGCCCGAGCAGTATTTTAGGGTTGTAGTATTCGAGCAGAAGCTGATAAGACTTCGCGGCCGCGTGATGAAACTCGTCCACGACAATGTAGTCATAAAAATCCGGTGCAGTTCTTTTATGAAACTCCGCCGAATTAAACGATTGAATCGATATAAAAAGATGATCTATTCTTTCGGGGACATTCCCGCCGACCATCAGATCACCGAAGTTATTGTCTCTCAGAATCCCTCTGAACGTGTTGCGGCTTTGCTTAAGTATCTCCTCGCGATGCGCGACAAAAAGCAGTCTGCACGGCCCGCTATTTTTCGCCTTAAATCTTTTGTAATCAAACGCCGAAACAACGGTTTTTCCCGTTCCGGTGGCCGCCACAACAAGGTTTCTGTATTTATTTCTGAGTTGTCGCTCTGCATCGAGACGGTCTAATATTTCTTCCTGAAACGCGTAAGGCCTGACATCAAACCCGGTATAACCCGCGTTCCCGGGCGAACCGTCAGTGCCCGCCTCAATTTTCAGAGCGCGCTTAAGACGTTCCTGCTGCCCCTCATCGTAATACTCGAAGTCTTTTCCGTTCCAGTAACTCTCGAATGTCGCCGTGATTTTTTCGAATGTGTCCGGCAGCTCTTTTTTGGGAACCTTAACGTTCCATTCGAGCCCGCCCGATATTGCAGCGTTAGAAAGATTCGACGATCCCACGTAAGCAGTTGAAAACCCTGTTTCTCTGTGAAAAATATATGTTTTCGCGTGCAGGCGGGTTCGTTTGGTATCGTAACTGACTTTAATTTTGGTATTATTAAACTTACTCAGTTCTTCGATCGCCTTGTAATCGGTTGCGCCCATATATGAGGTGGTTATAACGCGCAGTTCGCCGCCGTTATCGGTAAACTCTTTCAGTTCGTCTCTGATAAGCCTCAACCCGCTCCACTTAATGAACGAGACCAGCATATCGATGCGATCGCACGAGGCAATTTCTTTTTTAAGTTCCAAAAACATGGGCGGCTCTTCCGTCGCCCCGGTAAACAGCGAGGTATGTGCAATTGAAGTATCCGGCCCCTCAATCTCGCCAAGCAGACTCAGTCCCGTTCCGCCTTGCCGGTTGGGAACGACCTTAAGCAGCATCTGCTCTTCTGAGTTTGTAACCGTCTCTTCGCCGATATCCTCGTCTTCAACTTCTTTTTTTATCAACTCGACGATATTATTGACCAGCGCGATTTTTTTGTCGGTGGCATTCTCGTTTGTCAGCTGATCAAGACCTTTTTCAAGTATTTGCGAAACATATTTTGCCAGCACAAAAGAGCTTTCCGCCGAATCGATTTTTTCTCGTTTCGTTTTCAAATCAGCTCGCTGTTCCAGCTCATCCTCGATTTTTTTGCTTATAATCTGCTCGTAAAGCCCGACTTTCAAAACTTAAACCGCCTTGAGTTAAATTAACCACACCCGAATAAGAATATTAACACGCTTTCGCCCCCCGCGCAATTTATTGAGCCTCTGC
>JAQVCG010000150.1 GCA_028689875.1 Candidatus Rifleibacteriota bacterium
ATTCGGTTGTAGGATTTCCGAGGCGGGTATAAATTCTGGCATAGGGCTTTTCTCCGCTTTGCGATATACCTAAGAATCTGTCTGCTCCGTCTTTTACATTTCTGAAACTAAACGTAGATTTTTGTGAAATTGCAGGAAGGCCGGTGCCAACGCCTATAGCAGAATATTTTTCTTCTGATAAAAATTTATCATTTGCGCGGGCATATTTTTCTTTTCTTTCTAACCAACCTTCAAACCAAGAGAGCTTACTCATTCCTTAACCTCCGACGTATTGGATTGCATTCAGTCTATAACTAAATGAGAAATCGGTCAAATAAAAAAGCGTAAATCATAACTTTAATGCTGTGCATTTTTGACTTTTAATTTAGTTGCGTGTTAAAATCCACTTCAATAAATCATGAATAACAGTATACAAAAAACGTTTTTAATAATCATTATGGTCTTTACGGCTTTGTCTGCCGGTGCACAGGCACGACAGGGCAAATACTTTTTTTACCCTCTTATAGGGCGCTCTGTTTTGTCGCGCACATCGGGTTCAACCTGGCTTGCTCTTCAAAAGTCTCAGCCTGTCGAAGTTAAGGCCGGCGACCTTATCAATGTCGAAGGTAACGGCAGAGGCGAACTGCATTTTCCCAACGGCAGCGTCGTTCGCATAAAAAACAATGCAATGGTTACAGTGCTTCGTTATGGCATTTCCCTCAGACTTGGCTATGCCTGGCTTAACATAAGACGCAGCACCGACACTTTTTACACCGTAACGCCACTTGGCACTTGCAGAGTGCTTGGCACTTCGTTCGATGTTGATGTAGATAGATTTGGGAAAAGCCATGTGCGTGTTTTCGATGGAATCGTGGCTGTGAGCGCAAACGAAAGTGCGACGGCCAAGCAGCTTGTGTTACAGGCGGGCATGCGCACTAACGTTACCGACAAAACGAAAGTTAACGATAAGCCCGACAAGTTTAACAGCCAGACCATTGCGGCGGCGATTGCCTCAGAATGGGAGCCCCGCCAGTTTGCAGACGAAGGTATGCCTGAGGTTGCGCCGTATTTAAAACAGGAAGTCGAAAAATATGAGGCGCCCGCAGAGCCTGTTTCTAAGACAGACGATTTCAAGACGGCAGTGCGCCAAAGATCAGAGTTTCAAGAGATGCTCATGCGCCGTCAACTTGCGAAAGACTCGGTAATAGGCGGTTATACAAGCGCGTTTGGCGAACCTGACAAGACCGGCAATGACAGTCTGGTTTCAGAAAAAAATCAGGCCGACCGCGAATACACATCGTTGCGAAATCGCCTGCTAAGAGTGCAAGGTGAGATAATGCAATCTGAAATGCAGATTAAGGGTATGATTGCCGAAAACATAAACACCCTCACTCAAAGGCGCAAAATTAGCGAAGCACAGACAAATTTGCGCAGTTTGCAGCTTGAACACAGGGTTTTGCAAAATCGTCTCAGAGCGATAGATAATTTAAAAAGACGATAATAAAAAAAGCCCGTCCGGCGGTTGCCGGGCAGGCTTTAAATTAGATTCAATTACTCAGAACCCAACAGTTTCATTATTGTTTTAGGAACAACGTTAGCCTGATTAAAGGCAGACATTCCGGTTTCATTCAGCAGCTGATACTTTGCAAAGTTCATAACCTCAAGAGCCATATCAGCGTCTCTTATGCGCGATTCAGCAGCACTCAGATTAAATGATGAGGTCTGAGCAACGTTCATCGAATACTCAAGCCTGTTCATATAAGAACCCATGCGCGCACGTTCTGAAGAAACACGCGACAATGCCTTGTCAATAGTATTTAACGCCTTTTCAGAACCTTCTATCGTAGTAAGGTCTAAGTTATCAAGACCAAGCCCTGACAACGACATATCACCTATTGCCAAACGCATCATGTCGCTTCCGCCGGGACCGACCTGGAACCTTGAAGCGGAATCCGAAACTTTCAGACTTGCGCCCGAATCGCCCGAACCGTATGCCGTGCCGGCTTCTAAGCCGAACTTATCTTTAAGCTCGGCCGCGAGAGTTGAACTCGCTGTCATGGTCAGCGTCAGCACACTGTTTGAGGTGCCATTGTTACCTATTTGGTAATCTGTAAAGGTCAAAGAATCGTTGATAACTTCGAATTTTGCAGAAGAACCGAGTTCTGAGTTAATTTCTGCGGTCAGGTCAGTAACAGTTTTTAAGTCTGCCGCCGTAGCTGCAGTAACCGTTTGATAGGCCGTTATTACCGTACCGTCAACCGAGAATTTAACAGCAAAACTGTCAGCATCAACATTGTATCTGCTAACGCCTCTTACACGACTTTCAGCATCAATGTTTCCATCTGCAAAGCCGCTGTAAGAATTGTCAACAATACCAAGTTCCGCAGCATTGCTTGATTTAATGGTAAACGTGCCGTCTGCTTCAGAATCGGTCGGGCTATAAGAAATTCTTAAATTTCCGTCAACCGCCGTAGCTTCGACACCTTTTCCCATTATAGCACTGCCTGCATCTTCTATTTGAGTGTTAATGCTTCTTACTACGCCATCCATGGACCAATCACCCGCTGCAACCGTTATGGTCAGCTCGGCTGAACCCAAATCGAGAGTAAAGTTCTGCTTTGCATCAAGCGTTACGCCGTCTACAATGCCACCAACACCCGAAATTTGAGCTGCCTGAGAACTAAACTTTACGTCTATTCCTTCTAATAAGCCGCTCACAACGTTTTCAGAAGTTATAACATTGTTCGAATTACCATAAGAATCGCTTATACTTACAGAAACCTGACTATTCACAGATTGTCTTGCGACTGTAAAGCCTAGGGCATCGGTAAGAGTCTGATTTCCGGCTATTCCGAAATCACCATATTCGCCTCTTAATCCCGAAATAAGATTCATAACTCCGCTCTTACCGTCACTGTCGGCCGCAAACGACGCGGTAGAACCTGTAAGTCCAAGCCCCGATACCAAAGCGTTCTGCAACGAAGAGGCCAAATCATTCAAGCTCATAGCACCATTTATTGAAACAGTAGTACTTTTGCCGTTTCCTGTTAAATAGATGTTTTGACTTGAATTAAGTACAAAACCGCTTTCGTCGTAAAAAGCCGATATCTCGTTAAGCTTTGTGGCTCCCGATACGCTGCCTCCATCTGTAGCCGCAAACAAAGCGCTTTGCTGTAATTGAGCTACCCCGCCTGACAAGGTCGCCAAGCTGATGGTATAGCTCCCGCTTTCTGAAACGGGCCCCCTTGCGATAGCTTTAACAGAATCAGAGTTTGAACTGGTCA
>JAQVCG010000151.1 GCA_028689875.1 Candidatus Rifleibacteriota bacterium
AGAAAAGCTGCTGAAATCAAAGGCAACGCAGATAAAATTGCGGCTGAGATATATGCAGATGCGCACAAGCAGAGCAAAGAGTTCTATAAATTTACCCGTTCATTAGAGGCGTTAGAAAAAATTGTAGATAACAATGCAGTGTTTGTTCTTAGGAGTGATCAACCGCCGTTTAATGTATTAAGCGGAGAATAAAATGAAAAAGCACAAAAAACATGCACAATCGCTTTATAAAACAATAAACGATTTTATGGTGCTGTTAAAGATTTTTATGGCATTTGTGTTTTTGGGTTATTTTATGTCCGGATTAACTGTTGTTAACCCGGATGAAGTTGCTTTAATAATCAGAATGGGAAAGCTGTGCGGCGAGACGGCTGCCGACCAAATTCATCTGCCCGGTTGGATAATAGCGCTACCCAAGCCGTTTGATGAAGTTATAAAAGTTCCGGTTATGCAAGTGCGCGAAGTTAGGGTTTCTGAGTTGGCGGCCATTAAGTTGTCTGATAATCAGGTGGCTTCGAGCACTATTGATCCTGTTTCTGAAGGCTATTGCATAAGCGGTGATGAAAATATTTGCCAAGCTGTGGTTCTGGTAAAATATAAAATCTCTGACCCTGTAAAAGCTATGTTAGGCTCGTCAGACCCAATTTGTTTTTTTGACAACGTAATAAATGATTTGGCAGTTTCAGAAATGACAAAAGTTGCAGCGCGATTTTCTATAGATGGTTTATTAACTGTAGACAAATCAGATTTTGCCATCGCAGTTAAAAATGAAATTCAATCAAAAGCAGATAAAATGCAGTTGGGGTTAACTATATTAGAAACTGAAATAGAAGAGCTTGCGCCGCCTAATTATTTAAAAGAATCATTTGAAGTTGTAAATTCAGCGTTTATTGACCGGAAAAATTTTATAAATAATGCAAAAAGCATAAGGGAAGAAAAGATTCCCCGTGCAAAGAGTAATGCATACACCTACATTAGCGAGGCGCAATCATACTATGAAGCAACTTTGGCAAAGGCTGAGGGTGAGGCAAACAGGTTTTTAAAGTTGTTGAAAGTATATAATGAGGATCCGGTTGAAATACGAGCGGAAATGTTAGAGAAAACACGAAAAATTGTGTTTAAAAATATAAAGAATTTGGTGTTGTATCCATCTTTAGAAAATAGCAAAGCTTCGGTTAAAACAGTTATAAACGGAGGACAAAATGATCGGCAGGGTGCGCAAGACTATTTGCCGCAGCCGACTTTTGATGGATATTCTGATGAATATTGAAACAACATTAAAACCAAAGCTGACAAAGGATGAAGCGGAAAAAAATCATAGAGTGGGGCTAAATAAGCTTCTTAGAATCAGGCTTGCAAACTCAGTTTTTGCCGCGGTTTTGACTGTAACCGGATTAACCTGCCGTTATTTTTTTCCTGAGCAGGTGCAATTTTCAGAGTTGATTTTGGCTACAGCAGCTTTGTCTGTTGCTTTGCCCGTGTTTTACGAGGGTGCGAAGGGGCTATTCAGTCGACAGCCGAAATTTATGACGGAACAGCTTGTTTCTTTGGCAATACTTGCTTCAATGCTTCAAGGAGATTTTATAACTGCCGCCTTAATTCCAATTATAATGGTTGCCGGGCATTTGCTCGAAGAAAAAGGTATTATAGGCGTTGGAGAAGCCATAGCAGCCATGAAAAAGCTTCACAACACTAAAGCACGACTTGTAGAGGGTGGCCACGAAAAGTTTGTCGAAGCAGAAGATTTAAAAGTCGGAGAGATAATAGCTTGTTATCCCGGTGAGACAATTGCAGCAGATGGGATTGTTACCGAGGGCGAGTCATTTGTTAACCAGGCTCCGATTACCGGCGAATCTGTGCCGGTTGATGTGTATGGTGGTATTAATGTTTTTGCCGGGACAATAAATATCAGCGGTAAAATTTTTATAAAGGTTACGAAGCTGCCTGCTGATACTGTGTTTAATAAAATAGCCGCATTGCTCGAAGAGGCAGAAAGTTCCAAGGCTCCGATTGTAAAAATTATTGAGCAATATCTGGATCTTTATTTTCCTTTTGTGATAATGGTTGCTGCAATTACTTTATTTATGTCCGGTGATGTTGAGCGGGCTGTAGCGGTAATAGTTATAAGTTGTCCTTGTGCTCTGGTATTGGCAAGTCCAACTGCGATGATAGCAGCTCTTGTCAGGGCTTCGAAATATGGCATTATGATCAAAAATACTGCTTTTCTTGAAGTTCTTTCAGAGGTTGATACAGTTATATTCGATAAAACCGGTACTGTTACGCTCGGCCATCTTGAAGTTGAAAAGATTGAGCCTGAAGAAGGTATTGAAGAAGATAAAGTCGTAGAAATAGCCGGGATATGTGCTTGTGGTTCTATTCACCCGGTATCGGCGGCCATAGTTTCATATTTGCACGAAAAGAAGATAAAAATTCATGTCTCAAAATATCAAAAAGAATATCATGGGCAAGGTGTAGAGGCTTCAAATGAGAGTTCAAAATCTTATATTGGCAAACTCTCTTGGATCCGTGAAAAAATTGGTTTTGAAGCGGGAACAACATTGGGTGATACAGACAAAATAACTACTTGGGTTTCTGATGGAAAGCGAATTTTGGGTAGAATTTTGTTTTCGGACCGCCCAAGGCCCGAAATGAAAGAAACAATTTCTATGATTAAGGCAAAGGGAATAAGCGAAGTTATTTTGCTGACAGGTGATAAGAAAGAGATTGCCGATATCGTCGGGGACTTCTTGAATGTTGACGAAACTGTCGCAGAATGTTTGCCTCAAGATAAGTTAAATTATGTTAACACTAAAAAGTGTTGTGGACATAAAGTAATGTTTGTTGGCGATGGCGTCAATGACGCATTGGCTTTAAAAGCGGGTGATGTTGGGGTTGCTGTTGCAAGAGGTGGTTCTGATATAGCTGTTCAAAATTCTGATATTACCTTAAGCAGCGAAAATCTTGAGAGCATTGTGAAAATGTTTGAGCTATCAGATATAACGAAAAATATTATTACCCAGAATATTTTAATTGGTGCCGGGTTTAGCTTTATACTGCTTGCTTTGGCGTCTATGGGAATGGTTTCTCCGGTTGTTGGTGCTGTTACGCATAATTTGGGGCCTGTTTTTGTGGTTTTGAACAGTGCTCGTTTACTAAAAAAGCAATAATTTGCTCATTATGCCATTTTGTTGTTCTTGCTTTGTACGGTTGGGGTGGTTTGACGTTTCAAAAAAAATGTGCTACAAT
>JAQVCG010000152.1 GCA_028689875.1 Candidatus Rifleibacteriota bacterium
TTGTTAAAATCTGAAAGCCTGATTTTTATCGCATTTAAAAACTGATCGTTCTCCCTGACATCAAACGGTATCGGCCGCGTTATAAAAACCAAATACATACCAAATGCCACAAAAAGCTTGTAATTCACGTAAGTCTCGATAAAAAACGCATTGCTCACGCCCGCAATTTTGCCCACAACATTGCCGAACATCGCACCCACCATCTCTTGTGTCATATCTTCGGCAAACCCCGAAAATTCGTTGATAAAACCGCTCAGCATAAAATTGCGCATGGCCAGAATAAAAAACCACGTCGAAAAACTTCTGTCATACTTCTCGACAATAATCTTCGATATCCTGTAATAACCCCTCACCGCAAACGTCCTGTCAAGCCAATTCCGCCTCGACAAGCTCATCATGACCGCCGACGTAAATGCCTCGTCCTTAACCGCCTTAATCACCTTCTCGTCGCTCGCCTCAAATGAATCAATAAGCTCAAGCGCCCGCGAATTGCGCTTAAACCTGCGCCGAACAATATTCTTCGCGTCATACGCGCACTTGCCCGTTTTAATAAATTCCTCGTAAACCCTGTCACCCAAATGGTTCTTGCTGTTCCACCCGACCATTTTCGCAATAAACCACAAAACCGGCAAAACCAAAAACAGCGACCCCACCGCATTAAATATCTCTGAAACACCTTTTGCCTGCGCCGCTAAGTAAACTACGCGCGCCTCAAATGTCACCAGTGCCAAAAAGAGTCCCGAAATAATATATGTTGCAGGGAAATCGCCTTTGAAAGTTTTCAAATATTTCTCTGCTCTGCTGGCTTCGGCATTGTCTGCAATAGGCTCTTCTTCAATTATCGTCGCACGCTTTAAATCAAGTGCCTCTGTAGCCGGCTCTACTCTTTCGAAACGGCTGCTTCTTCCTTTTTCGTCATTTGCGCCTGCGTTCATTTCACTTAAACTCCTCTTCGATGAGTTTTAAAAATGGTTTATCAAGGTTAATATCGGGAAAAACATAATCGTGGCGCCGGACTTCAATATTAGGGCTCAAGCTAAGCATTTTGTTCTTGCTTTTAAGCTCCTCAAATTCCTTCTCATTCGCAGGCCAGTCATCGGGCACGCAAAAGCTGTTCTTGATTTTTTCAAGCTTGCCGTTAACCATTATGGCCAGCTCTTCATCGCCGCCCGTTTCAATATCTTTGGTGCACCGCATAGCCGATACGTAGTCTACCTCTGCAGAAAAAGACCTGTTAACACTGCTTGCCTTTAATTTCAGTTTCTTCAAAGCCGTTTCAACAAGTTTTTTAAGCAAAACAACCATTTTGCCGCGATCGTTTTTTTTCACCATATCCGCTTTGGTAGCCAAAAACAATATCTTTTTGATCGGCTTCTGATAGTCGTAAAACATCGACAAAAGCGCATTGAAAATACCGTAACCCGCTGTGTAGTCAAATTGCTCTAAAATCTTCTCGATCGTATAAGAAACATCGTTATAATGCGAAATACTCGTCGTCAACGTCGTCAATACATCAAATAAAATTATCTGATACGAACAACCCCGCAAAAGCTCATAATTCGGAGAAACAGTATTCAGCTTATAACGGTCAAAACGCCGCTCTAACTCACGAATCATCTCGTCATGCTTGTTGTCCGAAGTAACAGGTAACGGAAAAAACAACTCATCTTCTTTTATTTCTTCAATACTATTTAACCCAAAATATTTTGAAGGCTGTAAATAATTGTAACCGCTCTTCTCAAGCCTGTGAACCTCATTAAAATAAAGCCGCCCTAACTCACTTATATTCTTGTCAGAGTTCTTCATATAAATTGATTCCCAGTCCGTGTTCTGCTTGCCCCGCAAAACCCGCATAATTGTGTTCGACCACTCGGCATAGCTCTGCTCAAGCATCGGAAAATCCGCAAACAACTCCCCCGGATAATCAAAAAGCTTTACCTTCAACTCTCGCAAACCCGACGAATCATCTTTCTTGTAAACCACTTTCAGCACATACTCGCTCACGTCTTTCGTTCGTTTGGGCCAAAGCGAATCAGAGCCTAAAAATCGCTCAAGATATTCATCATAAGGGAAACTTATAACCGATGCTTTGTCTGAAAAAAACGTGTCAAATAACCCTGAGCCGTCTTTTGTGCTCGGTTCAGAATCTAACGAAATGTTCCGTATAACTCCGTTTAAATCTTTTCTCAGCAAGTGATTTATCAATGAAGTTAAATATACAGTTTTACCCGATTCTGAAAGCCCAATCACAGCTATTTCAATCATTTTTCTCTCCGTTTTTCGAAGGCCTATGCAAGCCTATAGATCATAATCCGGCAATTCATCCAACGAATTGACTAAAAAATCACCTATTACTTCAGAAATTTCGTGTGCCCCGCGCTCTGTGAACACCATCAAAACTCCATCTCTGCTAATTTCTTCTGATACTTCATCGGTCGCGGGATGATACCTAAAATCACCGATTACCGCATCTTCTAACATCAAAGTATGTGATTTTTGCTTGCCGTTCAGTAACTTCCAAATAATTATGTTCTTGCCCGGCCTAACACTCTTTAAATGCAATGGACACCGCCCCACCGAATGACTGTTAAGCAGAACCTCAGTTTCGATATCATCGCTTTTTAAAAGTAATTCAGAACCGATATAAAACTCCAACGGATTAACCTTATATTCTTCGGTCTCTCTCAGCATTGCCATACACAAATCGGCCTGAGCTGGACAATAACATTTCCAAAATGCTCTTCCCAGCTCTAACAATATCTTTGCGTCTTTTGATGCGCGATTATAAGCCCTGCTAAGACAAGCGAAAGCCCTTAAGAACATGCCTTTTGATGCACAAATTGTGCCTAACAGCATATTTACGGCTGCCACATTTTTATTATCGTTAAAAAGTGCTTCTGCAGCCGTTAGTGCCTCGTTAATTTTCTTAGTATCAATAAGCGTGTTGATTCTCGATATCTCTGTCTCAATATCCGGAGTCAACGGCTCTGAAACGACCATTCTTTTGCCTGCTGACTGAACCGGCACAAACGCAGGAGCCGTTGAAACAGGCGCTGCCCTCGCAGTAGTCCCAATCGGCGCAGACGGTGCCACAGCCGAAGTTGAGCCAAATGGCGAACTCGGCATAATCGGTGTAGAAAGACCTGCCCCGGAAGTCTGCCCAAACGGCGA
>JAQVCG010000153.1 GCA_028689875.1 Candidatus Rifleibacteriota bacterium
GCTTACATAAATAAGTATAAATCATCTATCCAAAAATTGCAAGCATTATTTTAATTATTTTTTACAAGGTTGGCAGAACGGCATCAGAACTGGTTTTCTTGTTTGCGTTTTCTCTTGCGAACCATTCAGATTGAACAAAACGTAGCAAAAGATTATCACCGTGGTCGTTTAAGTATTGCTTATATATGCCCTGTGCAGTAAATTTCAGGCATTCCAACTTCTTTTCGGCAATTTCGACAAGCAATATGCACTCATTACAGAATCGGCGATTGATTAGCTTTTCAGTTCACGTATCATTGTAAAGGTGGCATTTTCACGGTGATTGATGGTTATCACTCGACTCTTTCTGCCACTAATAGTGCGACTATTGCTTGCTCTAATACTTTACCGTCGCCGATATTATGCTCTTTATCGTAATGGTGGATAAACTCGACACAGGCTTTCAGCGCCTCCCGCATCTGCTCGATCAGCTTGTCGCGCTGAGATATTTCGTCGTCAATAAAGCCAGGTAGACGCGGCTTAACCTTTTTGCGCCAGAAATCGAACAGGCTCAACAGCTTGTGCTTGGCCAGGCATTCATGTCCACGCAAATCCGGCAAGTCTTGGCCAGCTTCTTGCATCGCCAAGTTGATAGCAGTGGCAAATCGCATGTTTTTGTTAAGCCGCTCAATCTCAGCCTGCGCCTCGGCAAGCGCTGTTTCAAGCTTTTCGCACATGCTTTTATACATTACTGCATATTCTAAATCGGTGTATGATTTCGGCTCCGACAAGGTTCTAGGTGTTTTACTTTCCATTATTTTTTACATCCAATCGGTAAGCACAAGCTGACCACACAAAATGCCGCATAGTAATGCCAGAACGCTTTAAATACCTGCATCTGCGTTAATTCTGGATTATGCCACCAGTAATAGAAGGGATAAAGGAGTAAGCACGTAGAAAAACCGCAAGCAACAACAACTATTAGCGATTTTAAGTTATTCATATAACCTCCGTTTCAAGTTAGTCTATTCTAGCATCATTCAACGCAATTTGCAAGCAAAAAGTTTTTCTGCACGATAACACGCGAAATGTTAAAGCGCAGAATCGGTGGTATTTACTTTCTATCACAATATTGAAGATACTTATCGTGAACGTCTTTGGCAATAGAATCCGGCCTAACAATTATCGACAGACCATTAAAATCAAAATCAACGTTAATTCCAAGTTTTTTTGCAAGATCGCATATTTGTTTTGAAGCTTCACCGATTTTAGCGCCAGCCATAACCTCTACTTTTAACAAAATATCGCTCATATTTACCACCTTTCTTTCAGCTCAACCAGCGACTTAACCCGCTTTGAACCAACATTATGTCGCTGATTGTGTTCTTAATTGTTCTCAATAATGTTGTTCGGGAAATATAATCGCATAAACGGCAATAATACTTCCATTGATTCACGCTCTGATAGGTGCTTGCTCTGTTCTTTAAGTTCTTCAAGAGTGATTCCGCGTCTCTTGGCTCGGACAACTTCATCTGCAATAACAAAAAACGGTTCAATATCGCAATCGTGCTGAAACTCACGATAAACACAAAGATATTCAAAAAGAAAGCGCAAATCATCAATAAAAACATAGTCTACACGATGAGCCGCTAATACTGTCTTGATTGTATTTACCGCAATCATCGGCCACATTTCCTTTTTTATTGTTTGCCCTATTTCTGTGCCGATAATCTGCATAATCCCGCGCAACGCTGATTTTATCTTATCGGTATCGCCGATAGATAGGCGAATATCGCTAATGTATTTCTCGAAAAGTCGTGTCATTTCTGGATGATGATACATTGATATGCCCGACTGCATAGATGCCAAGGAAACAGCCTCAACAATATCGTTATATTTTGGCTCTAACAATAATCTATCATCCACTTTAATGCCATTCTTGTCGAACCCTACAACTTCTTTAACAATGCGCTTAATAGGGTCTGCAAAAGACAATATTAAAATCGAATTGCCAGTTTCTTTCAACTCCATTATTTTTTTATTGAGCAAGTATCCCTTGCCTGAGCCAATGCCACCCGCGAATAGAATTATTTTTGTTTTTGCTTCGACGGATTCTTTCACAGATTGGCTCTTGCCATACTTCGCGGCTATTTCTTCCTCGCTCATGTAGCTTATATCCTGATTATCGTTCATTTATGCTCCTATCGTTTTGATTCACCAATCTACCACGCCGCGCCCTGTTTTTCAAGGGCAATTATAATTAGTTTTCATTACTCCATTTCTCAAATTCAGCGCGTGCATTTGCAAGGTCTTTTTTGCATGATTCAAGATAAGATTCATGCGCTTCTTGGCATCTGTGATTGTTTGTAGCCTTGTATTTTGCAATCTCTTTTTCGGTGCCGACGATTGCTTTTTTGATATTCTCGATTTTATTTTTGAAATAAGATTCTGTTTTTACAAAAGTCATGTTTGTCACCTCTTTTTAAATTTCGTTTCTATGATTTAAACATAACACTATATCTTTTAAAATGCAAGCAAAATAAAAAATATATTTTGCCGCGTAAAATTGACACGATTTTAAATATGATATAAGGTATAGATATGTGGCAGATTTACTACGCATTTTTGCGGTAAAATCACTACATAAATCCGAGTTGGAAAACTCGAAAAAATAGGAGACTGGAAAGTCATGGCTTTTAAACTAAAACTTAACGCTGATGGGACTGCCGTTGTTCAGGACGGAAAACCTGTATTTGTGGACGAAGAAAAAGGTACCGAACTGCCGCTTGACGCAAACGAGGTTTTTAACAAGTATCATACTTTGGGCGAAGAAAATAAGCAGTGGAGGCTTAAACACAAGGAAGCCGAAGCCGCATTAAAGCAATTTGAAGGACTCGATATCGAAACCGTAAAAGCTAACCTTGATGCTGTTGAAAAGCTTAAACAGGTTGACATGGCGAAAAAAGGCGAACTCGAAGCTCTGAAAGCCGAATTTCAGATGCTTGCAGACAAACGACTGACTGAAACTACTCAGGGTTACGAAAACAAGCTGAAAGCAATCAGCGAAAAAGCTCAGGCTCTTGAATCAAGACTGACAAAGAACACTATCAGAAATCACTTTCTGAATAGCGCGTTTATCAAAGAAAATGTAGCCGTGCCGCCTGATATGATTGAAGCGGCTT
>JAQVCG010000056.1 GCA_028689875.1 Candidatus Rifleibacteriota bacterium
CCGTCTTGCGCGCTGTTCCAGTCGGTTATAATGGCCTCTTTGCCGTTAAATGTAACTTTGCCGGGTTTATTACCGCACCCGTTGCAGTAAATAGAAACGACGTCGCCGTCTGTGCCCATTTGCGGCCTTATCGCCACAATCGAGAAATCTGAAGCATATGAAGCGCTCTGCGGACGCATCGAAAAATTTATGTTCTCGGTTATTCGACCTGACATAACTCTTACCGAATCGGCAACGGTTACTTCAAAACCTTTTGCCCGCGCAATAACTCTGTAATCGCCGGCATTTATGGGTCCAAGCAGGTATTTACCCTGTTCGTCGGTCAGGCTCTGACACTCATCAGTCTCTACAATTGCCTCTTTTATGGGAAAATTGTTTTCCGCTGCAGTGACAATTCCTTGTATGCGCCCTGCCGTAAGCTCGTCAATTACAGAGCCCGAACCGCTGCTGAGCTCTTTTTTTGAAGATGTTCCGCCACAGCCGGCTAAAAGAATAGCCGTCAAAATTATAAAAATAAAAGTCAGGAATTTTTTTGCCATAAAAAATTATTAACATATTTTTTTCAAAAGTACAAGCCCCAAAATACAGCATTAAATGCCCTGTTTCAAGTAATTTAATCTTTTTCAAAAAATATTACTTGTTAATTTTTATAAGCATTATGCCGAATTACAAGATGGGAAATAATATAACGCGCCCGTTTTAGTAACGAACAGGAGACAAATTATGTGGCAAACAAATGCGAATCGTGTAACTTTTAAAGTTATACTCAGCGTCTTTTTGCTAATCTGCGGGATCAATTCCGTAGCATTGGCAGATATCACAGGGCTCGCCCTTGACGCTACAGTGGCCGGCGCAACCGGCAACAGAATCAACGCAGCCGGCAGTGTAACACTTACGGCTACCTGGGTCGGCGATTCACCCCCCTTCACCGCAAAATTCAAAAACAGCAGCGGTGATTTGCTACAAACTGATACTTCACTCTCCGAAGGCACTTCAAAAGTTGTTATTCCTGCATCTGCTATTGGCGACACCGGCGGAACTGCAAAACAGTTTTCGGTAGAAATCATTGACACTGCCGGAAAAACAGCAAATGCTGTTTCTAACCAAGGCTTTATTATAGACTTTACTAAGCCCACTTTAAGTGCACAAATTACAAACGGGCCGACCTTTTCTAATACTTCAATCGTTAGAATTCAAATAACTGCAAATGAAGTAATAAAAGCTCCCACAGTAACTTGTAATGGTAAAGTAGCTGCCGCAGAAGGAGGCACCGAAGACGCCACTTCTTTTGCTTTTAACTTGCAATTAGACGCATCATTTACAAACGGCTCATACAACGTAAGCATTGTAGCAAAAGACACATCTGAGCCGACTACATCTGCTAACGAAGGTAATACAACGGTGCAATTCACGGTAGGAACCTCTGCCACAGGTAATACCACAATTGATTCTGTCACCCCTTCGAGCCCCACAAACTCAACAACTATTACCCTTTCAGGCACTTGCCCGACCGGAACCACAGCAATTGAAATCAAAGACAACGGAGCAGCTGTTAACACAATAGCAGTTACAGGCACCGCCTGGTCTATCGCATTAACTGCAACAGAAGGCGCACACAGTTATGTTGCCGTAAGCAAAGACACATTAGGCACTGCAATATCACAATCACCTGCAGTTAACGTTGTTGTTGACAAAACTGCTCCTGCAGTTCCGACTGTAACTTCGACTTTACCGGCTACAACTAATCAGACTCCGGTTAACGTAACACTTAGCTGCGATGAAACAGATGCTTCACTTCCAGTAAAGATTCAAGCTTATAATAATGGCGCTCCCGTCGGAACCCCAACGAATGTTAACTCAGGTGCTGCGGTAATGAATATTCCTCTCACAAGCGGAGCCAATAGTCTGACCTTTGCTTCAATGGATGCTGCGGGTAACACTTCTGTACAAACAGCTGCAGTTGTTATCAACTACGACAGTAACTCAACCACAGAAGCTACAATTTCATTCGAACAGCCTTTTGTAATGCCTCTGCCCTTAGCTGCAAGCTATCAGATTGGCGGCGGCAACTATACTCTCAAAGTCATTTTCAACAAAAATATGAACCAAACCATCAAGCCGACATTAACACTTACTTGCGGCGGCGGCGCGGTTATAACAAGCTCAGCGGGCACTTGGGCTAATGCAACAACGTTCTCGCAAAATTTCAGTATTCCCAAAAACGGTGGAACCGGGTATGACGGAGCTGTTGCGGGATTATCAATAAGCGGCGCTCAAGATGCTTACGGCAATACCATAGATCCATATGATTATTCCGGAAGCCCTTTCACTATTGATAGCACAGCACCTGTTTCTGCGTTTACTCAGAATACACCCCTTTATGTATCTGCTGAATCTAACTCAGTAAGTCTTTCGGGAACTATTTCTGACGGAACAGGCGGTTCCGGCGTTTCTCACCTTGACTTGGTTTGGGCAAACGTCTCAGGCGGCGAAGTAGCATCTTTATCTATTCCCGTGTTGGCAACAGCAGCGAACTGGTCATACAACTGGGATACATCTGCATTAACAACTGAAGGCACCTATAACCTCTGGACAGCTGCCACTGACAAAAGCCAACCCACAGGCAACACAGAAGTTTATACAAGCAAAGCCCCTAGAACTGTAACAATTGATAGAACTGCTCCCACAGTCGGAACAGTAGCTGTTAACTATTACACAACTGATGTTGACAATACACAGCAGCCGTTTACTGAAAGCATCACAAGAATTACTGCTCTCATAAACGACTCAACCGGCGGTTCGGGAATTAACGCAACTACTTCTACAATTAGTCTTACCAAAAATGGCGCACCTGTAACCGGTGAAAAAAGCTATAACGGCGCGGCTCTTGTCTACTCATTTGCGTCGTTGCCCGACGGAACATACGATTTATCTGTAACACCCAAGGATAATAGCGGCAACGCAGGCGAAATTGCCACCAGATCTTTCACTGTTGCCGTAAATGTTACTTCAGATGTTACTTTTGTTCCGGAATACGGTGACTATGCAAATTTCACCCATGAATCACTTAGCAAAAGCCAGGTTTGGGCAACTCTGGGCGGCGGAAACGTCAGCTACGCAACATCTAAAATATCTGTTTCATACAACGGTTCTACCTCAGGATTCCAAATAGCTTCAGACAGTAAACTTATTTACCAGCTTCATAGTGGTTCTCTCTCAAACAACCAAAGTCATGATGGTAGATATGACATTACCGTTACACCGGTATCCGCTTCAGGTATTCAAGGTGCTCAAGCTACTTCATATTTCATATATGACAGCCAAGCACCGGTAGTTACACAAACTTCGCCGGCCATTAGTCTCGCCGATTCAACACCGGCTTGGTTCGGTCTCACACAAACCACAATAAGTGCAACCCTTTCTGACGCTCCGAAAGACATTGTAACCTACGGACCTCAGATGCCTTCTGACAGCGGACTTAACTACGCACAGACTCCGGGTGATGCAAGCTGGTTTAACGGAAACGGCTCGGGAGTCAACATGAGCGTGGCATCATTCTCATGGACAGCAGAAAGTCAAACTTCTGCACCATTCGGTTTTAACGGAACAACATTAACATTGCACACTCCTTCGGTTCCCACTGAAAGCAACGAAAAGGGTGTTATGGATGTTGTGGTAAAACTTATTACAGCTGACTACGTAGCCGTCGGAACTGAAGTTCCAAATAAGATGACTGCAAGCTACACCTATAAGTTTGACTACATAACACCAACAGTAACGGCTGTAACTAAACCTGTAGCGGGCAAAAAATACACTAAAAACACTTTGGAATTATACGGGTCTGCTAAGGATGAAGGAACTGATCCGAGTCTTAGAATTACAAAAGTTGAATATTCTCATAACGACACTGATTGGTATGATATTTCAAGTAGCTTTACTGCATCTTCTACTGTAAAATTCAGCGCTTCACTTGATATAAGCAACCTCACTGACGGGCAGCACACAATTTATGTAAGAGCTACAGACCGAGGCGGCAACGTATCATCTCCTTTCCAAGCTACATTTGTAGTCGACAGGACACCACCGGTATCTCCGCAACTCACATTCCCTCTAACTAACTATATCTCAGGCAAAAGAAATGTAAGTTTCAAATGGACATCTGTCTCTGACGCAAATAATTACCTACTGCAAATTGCAGATGATGCCGGCTTTAACAACATTATTAACGACCAACCAAAATCAAGTGCCTATTCTGCTTATAAAGGACAGCTTGTAGCAACCGGAGACGCTAACTTCACTCTGCCCAAAGATGGGGCCTATTATTGGAGAGTAGCTGCAGGCGAATCTTGTGAAGACGGCGTTAATGTCAGCGACTTCTCTAACAGCAGAACTCTAGTAGTAGACACGGTCAAACCGACAGTCCTTGAAGTTTCACCGTCTCCAAGCAGTTCAAATAGAATTACTAACGGAATGGTAACATTCACTCTTAGATTCAGCGAACCTATGGATGCAACCGTTAGTCCGGCTGTAACACTCACCAGTGCCGGCGGACAAGTAATGAAGATCGAACGAACCGAATACAAAGACAACACCTGGACAGGCACAACCGTTATTCCGAAAGGCGATAGCGCAATGTATGACGGTAACGCCATAATTGTTATAGAAGGTGCCAAAGACTTGGCAGGCAACCTTATGGTTACCGACAACTCGAAAACAGTTGTTATCAATACAGGTCCCGCCTTCTCAACAATGTTGTTCTCTAACCCGGCAAATGTATACGAAATTATGATTCTCACAAAATCGAGTGAGTCACTCGGAGCGCCCCCCACTTGTTCGGTAGAACAAAATGGCGTAAGCACTCCCGTTATGATGAACTTCTTAAAACAAAGATACTATGCCGGTTCATACAAGATCGATGCTTCTAACCCCGGTAAAGCATATATTTACCTCTCAGGCACCGACTTGCACGGCATGGTTGGTAACGGATACGTTCAGTTCGTAGTAGCAGATCTCAATGCTTCACAAAGATTAAGCATTGCTACCGAAAATCAAAGAGCATCTCTTAAAGCTGCCGAAAACTCAGCTTATGGCAACACAGTAATCTACATGCTCGACAGAGAAACTCTTGAATCTCCTTTTGCTAACCAAGGAACTGCTTCATTGAGAGCATCAATGGGCATAAGAGGTTCAGTTGCTTCAAATAAAACAAATGCAACAGAACTTACACCTGTAATGGCTCTCGAAGAAATAGGTCCCGCAAATGTGAAACTCAGAAAAGCAATGCTTTATGAAGGAAACATCGGGTATGAAAAAGTAACTGTTCCTGAAAACAGAGTTCACCTTTACAGACAAAACAGTGATGGAAACTGGGTGTTCCAGGGTGGTCTGTTTGCTGAAAACAAAATCGCCGCCCAACTCACAGGTCTTGGCAGATTAGCACTAATGGCCGACCTTAAAGAGCCGGCAGCAAATGACTTTTATCCGAGAGACCTTGACGAAATCGACGCTGCAAGCGCCGAAATCAAAGGCGAGTTTGCTGACAACGGCTCAGGCTTAGATAAGAATTCATTTACAGTTGAACTTAACGGACTCAAGCTTCCTAATGTGAAGTTGGACGAAAACGGAAAATTCATCTACAAACACAAAGGTACTTTGCCGAAAGGTAAACATGAGGTCACTTATTCTGTTAAAGACTTAGCAGGGAACACCTTGAGCAAAGCTGTCAGATTCGCTGCAGTAAGCTTCGAATTAGAAGAATTTACTCCATATCCCAGCCCTGCAAGAGGCAACAGAGTAACCTTCCAGTATAAATTCGGCCTCACACCGGACTCAGTGAGCATGAAAATATACGATACAGCAGGTCATTTGGTTGCAAATCTTTCAGACAGATTCAACGCTGCTAATGGCAGGGCAAACTACGACCTGACGAACAGAAAAGGAAAAAGGATTGCAAACGGTGTATATTTCTACAAACTCAAGGCAACCAAGAATGGTAAATCCTTCACAAAAACCGGCAAATTTGCAGTTCTGCGCTAGTCATAAGGAGAAAAAACATGCTTAAGAAACGTCTGTTTGCAATATTAATAGCAATTCCACTGTTGTTTGGCTTAACAGGCTGCAGCGGCGGCGGAGTAAATGGCGAAGGAGAAACCAACACTCCGTCACCTGATATTAATACTGTAATAAGAGGAAATGAATACTTAGAAACCGGCTGGGACTATATCAGCAAGGGACTTTATGACAGTGCTGTTACTCAGTTTAATAAAGTGCTTGAAAATTCGCCCACAGACCAAGAAAAGGCTGATGCAAACAATGGTATCGGTTGGGCAAAAAGTTTCGGCGGCAAGCTTAAAGATGGCATAAAGTGGTTTATTCTTGCAAAAGAATTGAATGACGACGCTAAAGTCGGTTTAGCTTCTGCTTATATGCAGGAAGCTTCAAAAACCGACATGGAAGAAATCATTGAGTTGTTGTTGAACGATCTTGGCAAAGGCAACCCAAACTTTGAATACAAAGCTTCAAGACCTGTTGGCGTAACAAACGCTGAAGTGCACGCCATGTTGGCATATGCCTACGCTGCAACAGACGATGATGACAATGCTTATGTTCAGCTTGAGTTTGCAAAAACTTTAGACCCGGACTACGAAAACACAACTGTTGGACAAATCATTAAAGTTATTGAATTTTTATTGAACTAGTATTTATTAAAAGGCCCAATAAAGAGCTTTCTTTATTGGGCTTTTTTTTATACTTTTTATCAACTGCGACAAGCTTTATGCCGATAGCTTTAAGGAATATATGCGTTCGGAGGCAATATCGGCCATGAAATATAAAAACAAGGTCATCGCTTTCATTTTGTTGGCGGTGGTTGCGCTATTCGGCACCACGGGGTGTTTTGAAACTTCTACGAAGCCGGTAAGAGGAAACGTTACCGGAAAAGTTTACGATTCAAACGGAAAAGCGCTACACAGAGCTAAAGTAACAGTTTACGGCACTTCTATGTTGGCTGAAACAGACGAACTCGGCAAATATGTGCTAAATGGCATAGAGCCGGGCCAAGCTAAATTAACTGCGACTTACGATGAAAAATCTGTTGTAAGGGTTGTAGAAATTAAACGAGGCGAAACTATTGAAGGTTTCGACTTAACATTTGCCGTAATCGATGGATTGCCGCCGGTAATAACGGGCGTAACCGTTGCAAGCATAACTGAAAATATTGCTATAATCAATTGGGCAACGAACGAATCGGCAAACTCAATAGTAGATTACGCAACGGGGCCTGTCGGGTTGGGCACTTATGCTATGTGCGCCTCAGACACCGGAATGCTCACAGAACACTCAATGACTCTCGAAAATCTGCTTCCGGGACAAATTTATCACTTTAGAGTACGTGCGATAGATTTTGAAAAAAACGAAGGTATGTCGTCAGATTACCAGTTTATAACAGAAAAGGGTGATGCTCCTGCGATGCCTTTAAACTTTGCGGCAGAAGTTGCTCCGGAACAAGAAAAGTTAAGCCTCTCATGGCAGCCTAACACAGAATCAGATTTAGCCGGATACAATCTTTACAGATCAGAAAGCATGAACAGCAATTACGCAAAGGTTGCCACAATTAATGCAACAGCCTCAGGCTATACTGACGAGGGCCTTAAAATCGCCACGAAATATTTTTACAGGCTTAGCGCCGTTGATACAGCAGGCAATGAAAGTATACACACACAGCCGGTTAGTGCCTTAACACCCGGCATTTTGGTTGAAAACAGAGTTTGGACAAAACAAAATAGTCCCTACATTGTTAAAGGCGACATAAGAATAAGAAGCGGAGCTACTCTCACCATAGAACCGGGCGTAGAAGTAAGATTTACTCAAGCTGATTTAATACCCGACACTCAGGGTGCATCGATGACAGCTTTAATTGTACAGGGCGCATTGTATGCCGTGGGCACAGAACAAAACAAAATTGTATTCACCTCGGCAGAAGATGCACCACGAAAAGGCTGTTGGGACGGAATTCAATACATAGGCACCACAAATGCACAAAACATAGTGCGCTACGCCTCGATAATGTTTGCAGACACAGGGATCAAAAGCGTAGATTCGTCGCCTTCGATAGAATACACGGTGTTTGGTAGCTGTGCTGTTGGCTTAAACATCGGGCTTTCGACCGCTATGAACATAAGATATAATACGGTTCAAGACTGCCAAATCGGCATAATATCGGCAGGTTCAAACATCAGAAACAATTTGCTTATCGATAATGAACTTGGCGTAGCACTTTTGGGCGGCGATTATTTTGAATACAATACCGTTGACTGTTTGATAGGTGTTCAGGTAGACTTCGGTAGTCCGACTATCAAGAATAACATCATAGCCAGAACAAGCACAGTAAAAGGAATATACGCTATTAGTCAGTCTTCTGCAGATGCGACCCCTCAAATCAGCTATAACGACGTTTATAACTTCACAATTCCTTTTAACGATGTAACAACGGCAACCGACACATTCAACATAGCCGTAGATCCACAGTTTGTGGGGGGACACCCTTACGACTACAGACTGCAAAGTTCATCGCCTTGCCTTACTGCAGACGAAACCGGTGGCGAACTGGGCAGATACCACGAACAGCAATAATTTACGCGGAGATAACACAAATATGTCACTCGAAAATGTTCACTTTAAAGCAACCTATAATTTCCTCGGCATGCCCGAAGAAGACAGCAGATATGAAGATGCAAAAGCAGTAATAATACCGGTTCCATACGACAGCACAACGTCGTATAGAGCAGGCACCCGAGAAGGTCCACAGGCGATTCTAACAGCATCGAGACAAGTAGAACTTTTCGATCTCGATTTAGGCTGCGAACCATTGCTTAGCGGCGTTCACACTTTCCCTGAACTGGAAACAGACACTTCAGGACCTGAAGGAACGGTAAAAAACGTCGAAAAAGCGTTTAAAGCGGTATTTTCTGACAACAAATTTCCCGTAATGCTTGGCGGCGAACACAGCATAACTACGGGTGCCATAAAAGCGGCCAAAGCGAAATATAAAAAATCGCTTTCAGTGCTGCAATTAGACGCGCACTCAGATATGCGAGACGAATACGAAAACACAATATACAACCACGCATGCGTAATGAGGCGGGTCTATGATTTAGCCCCCGTAACTCAGGTTGGCATCAGAAATACCTGCAAAGATGAAATGGAATTTTTTAAAAAGGTTAAACACGATGGCATAATTTGGGGCAGTCAGATGACAGACCCCAAATACAACTGGATAGATAAAGTATTAAACAGACTGTCTGACGATGTTTACATAACCATTGACTTAGATGCGCTAGACCCCTCGATTATGCCTGCAGTGGGCACCCCCGAACCGGGCGGAATGCTCTGGTACCAAACTCTTGAACTGCTCAATAAAGTTATCGACAAAAAAAATGTAATCGGGTTCGATGTAGTCGAGCTCTGCCCAATTCCGGGCAATATTGCGCCGGACTTTTTGGCGGCAAAACTTGTGTTTAAAATGCTGGGAAGAATCTTCAAGAAAAACGGCTGGATAAGCGAATAACATGACTTATAACATTTCATTGGCATTTTTTGCTGCAGTAATCGGCGCTTTTTTGGGAAAATACCTTGGCTGGGCCATAAGGGCTTGGCCGGGCCATGAGAAATTTCATTGTGACTACCTCGCCTGCCCCAAATGCGAAAATGGTATAAAGCGCGGTTGCTACAACGCAGGAACAACTCAAGACAAACTATACATAGTAATTAGCGCCCTAGTGGCCGGGTTGTCGGTATACTATTTTGGGTTGTCTGTAAAATCTGCCGTGTCGTGGATTTTTGCGTCTGCATGCCTCATAATTACTGTCGTCGACTGCAGATATCTGATAATACCCGACCGAATATCTATTAATGGCTGTTTTGTTGGCATAATCTACGCCGCGATCTGCTCTTTGTGGCTTTACTACACAAAAACACCGCTCAGCTATCATATAGACTTCTTCGACTCGCTAATAGGCTTGGCAATTGGCTATGGCGGCCTTCAGATTCTCGCCTGGTTCGCTTTGATTCTTCTTAAAAAAGATGGCATGGGCGGTGGCGACATTAAGCTATTAGGCGCGATAGGAGCATTCTTAGGCTGGAAAGGCGCCCTGGTAACAATGATTGTTGCAAGCTTTCTTGGCTCGATAATAGGAATCGCCACAATAATTTTCCAAAGAATATTCTACCACAAAAAATACCAGCCACTCTCGCATATGATACCTTTCGGCCCCTACCTGTGCATAGGATTTTTATTGGTGTTCTACTTAGGCATTGAACCGTTCATGAAAATGTTTGAAGCCTACCAAAACTGGGTAATTCAATAAACAAACTTACTTTTCTTCAACAGGTTTAACTTTTAAAAGCCCATCAGAGTTGACCCATACGACTTCTATTTTTTCGCCGGTTTTAATTTCTGCACCGTCTTCAGAAATCGCATCACGAGTGCATAATCGACCATCTATTACGACGGAAACTTGTCCTTTGCCGTCTTTGGGAATACGCAAATAGACTGTTCCGGTTGAACCAAAGGCTTGCTGAACCCTCATGGTTCCGTCGCTCTGCATACTTATAAAAAATTTGTATAACTTTATTAAAAGACAAACCGTAAAATAACCGGCCAAGATACCGCCCAATATACCGATAAAGGGCGATAAACCAAAATCTGTGATTAAACTCAAACCAACCCACCCAAACATCATGAAAAATGCAGAAAGCCCCTGCACAGACAGGGGCTTTAAACAATAATCACAGTTCTGGCTAATTGAAACTAATTCATGGGCATTAGCGTTTGTATCCGCAGAGACATCGGTATCGCCATCAACATCCACATCACCGGCTGCATCTCCATCTACATCCAAGTCTGTGTCAATGCCGGCATCTGCAACATCGCCTTCAAGCAGATTATCAGAAGAATCTTCCGTGTTGTCATTACCAAAACCCATGAACATCATCAATGCCCTTAAAGCGAAAACTAACGTTCCGCTTAGAGCAGATGTTAACATAATCTGCTCAATAAGAGACATTGAAACGATGAAATCGGGCATTATTACCTTCTTCTGATTTCCATCGGAATGAACATAGCCTGTTTATTGCCGGCAAGGTCATAAGCTTCAATAAACAAATAGGGCTTTTCAGGAATTCTAATCTTTGAAAGCATGATTTTTTCTTCGTTTATAGGCCCAACAACAGAACCATTAGGACCATCACAAATACCAAATCTGATTTTTTCTGTATTCAATTTATAGTTGTCGCCGCCAATAACTTTAATGGTTAAAACATCGCGTCTGGTAACACTCAACACGGCTTGTTCTTTTATTACAGCCATGTTGTCTCCAAGTTCAAGTCCGCTAGCGACAATATCAGTGCTTCCGGCGCCAAACAAAGAACCTGAAAAATGCACATCGGCCATTTTGGGTAAAGGATACTTGTCAGGAGGATTTTCAACAGGCCAGCAAGTGCCTTTTTTGCCGTCTTTAGTAGTTATTTCAAAACCACAAAGCGGTGGAGTTATGTCTAATACTCTTACGTCAGCAGCGCGGCTTGAGTTTGCATAAGTTGATTTTGTTGTGCCATCATTTTTGTCATAACGCATTTTGCGTGATGAATAGCAGGTTATAGCACCTTTTCCTGTTGGATTTTTCGGTCTGATAATCATTTGGTTGACCGCTAACTGAGAATCAAGAATGGCAGGAGTATTTTTATTTGTTTCCCAGTCAACAAAATACCAGTTAATTACAGGCTTTTCTTCCCAGCGTGCATTAGGCAATAACACGCCTTTGCTGTTTTCGGGCGGATTCGGTTCAAAAATTGCTGTTTCTGCCATAACCAAAAAGGGAATATCTTCTGTTAACGTTGCAGGAACAGTTTTTCCGTTTTCTGCAAATATTTGCATGGGCAAAGTGGGACTCGGTTCAGTCAAATAAGGGCTGATTTTAACGTCCTTTAACCAAGGAGTTTTAGGGGAGCTGTAGTCTTCTTGAGCATAAGACGCCCCACAGATACAAACAGAAGCAACCAACGCACACAATAACTTTTTCCTCATTTTTTTTCTCCTGTATTCTCTAATTTTAATTAGACATTCAAAGTTTATAATAGTTTTCAATTTTTTTCAAGAATTCCGATGAAAGATTAAGCATCTTAGCGATGTTTAAAGCTTCTTTTGGAACTTTTTTTGAGTCTGTAACTCTAATCAGCCTGTAATCCATGTATTTGAACAGACTTTCGGCATTTTTAATTTCTAATTTGTTCTCAATATTTTTTAAACCGGCCACCTGATAGCAATAACCTTTGTTTTTAATTCCGTCATAATGTGTCGAAATAATTCCGTAAGAGTCGCTGTCATTCATATAATCAATCAAAGCCTGCACAAAACGCTTACCCTCAAAGGGATTCGTCGACCTAGCAAACTCATCGCAGACCACAAAGCCACGGCCACCGTTTAATCTGGAAATGAGACTATCCAATTTTACTATTTCTGAGCCAAAACTGCTCAAACCGAAACTTTTATCCTGTGAATCGCCGCCCATTACAAAAATAAAATCAAACATAGGCAAGACCAAACTTTTGGCAAACACAAACATACCAAGCATTGCCAGCTCAATGTTCAAAGCGATTGTCGTCAAAGCCACGGTTTTGCCACCCATATTGGCGCCGGTTAAAAGCGTCGCCCCCACCCCTGTCTCAACATCGACCGCCGTAAAACTGCGCCCGTCTTTTTCTAAAATTTCGCAAAGTTCAGGATTTATGCCGCCAACCAAAAGCACATTACACCCTTTTTTGCCAATTATAGGCCTTACACACCCATAGCGCAGTGCGAGCTCGGCCTTAGCTGAAACAAACTCTAATTGCCCCAAAGCATGGCAATCTGAGGCAAGATCTTCTACGTAACTGCGTAATTCTTTGCTTAAGTTAAACCTTACTTCAAGCTCTTCGTCACGTTCTTGCTGCACCAACAAAGCACGTTGTTCGCGAAGTTTTTCTTTTTCTGCGGGAATAGCGCATCGCAAGATTTCATATTCAACCTTCTTTTTCTCTGTCCTTATCTCTTTGAGCTTTTCAGAATAAAGATCATGTATATAAAAAGATAAAACAACAGTTTTGTCGGGGTTAAGCAGCATGATGACACGCGAAAGATCAGACAAAATAATCCTCTTAAAAGAGATAGAATGTTCATGACAAATTTTTAAAACATCTGCAACCTGTAAACTAAAATTCTTTAACTCTAACAATTCTGTTTCGTCTAGAACTAAGCCTGCCCGCAGATTTTTCAACGTTCCCTCAATGTTGCGAAGTGACATAAAAACACGAGAAAGCTTGCCAAAAACATCTTTGTCGCATTTAAAAATGTTTAATAGATACTCTATTTCGTCATATGCGGATTCTAACGAATTTTTTGTTTTATAACAGCTCAAATTATTACTTGCCAAAACATTTTTGCCGTAACAAGAATGAATAGCAAGCCGTTCTGAAAGCCATTTAACACTATCTGTTATGATTTTTTCCTCATTCAAGGCTTATTCCCCCAAAAATTAGATTATACACTTTCAATTAAAACTAGCAATATTAATTTTTTTATCAATTCTGCCGATACAAGTAACGAATAATTTAATCGAACCCAAAAGTAGGGGCTGAAATGAAAAAGGCGAACATAAAATTGAACAAAACAATCACTGCTCTGGTTATCGGCTTGGTGTTATCGGTAAGCTCTGCGTTTGCAACTGAAAATATAATCCCGCCCGATTTCCGCGAAGTTGCATTACAACAAGGCAGCAATGCAATAAAAGAAGGTGGCAAAGCCGATTTAGGCCCCTTTTTAAGAGCATCTGTAATAGGCAAAAATTTGGCCAAACCATCAAGTAACCTTAAAGGATCAATAAGAGGCCTTGTGGGAGGCAGAAACTTTACTGCCACAGATGTGGACAGAGCAATGATTCCATTTGCAACATCAAACGGGTTAGGCCTTACAAACCTTTTTCATGACGGAGGCGAATGGGTCGGTTATACCGGAGATCCTGCTAACGATGACGGTTCTGCTTCCGGCGACAAATTAGCCGAAGAAATTTACGACTATGACCAAAACAAACACTATCCAAAAGCTGTTTTGAGATATATCGGGACACATTGTTATATTTTTGTGCCCGTAATGTTTTATCCGACACTACCTATACCACTTTCAAATTCTGAAGAATATACTCCCAAAGCACTCGCTGAATGGGGCATGACTTGGCCTCACAACTCAAATCTTTATTATTCACCGGATTCAGCCGGCAACGTAAGAGAACCCAGATTCTTATTGGGAACCGACAAAGCCATGGCAAGACTTAATCTTTCTAAGCTTGCAACTAAATTTGACACCGAAATTTACCCGCAAATGAGAGAATTCTTAGGCAGCGAAGCCGATTGCGACGGAGATGCAAAAGTATTCATACTTATCGACGACATAAGAGACGCAAGCGGCGGCTTTCTTGGCTACTTTTGGGCCGGCAACCAGTTTGCGCAGTCTTCTATACCTTTAAGCAACGAAAAGGAACTTCTTTACATAGATATACATAACTTTGTCGATGACCCCAATGAAGCGTATGGCACCGTGGCACA
>JAQVCG010000057.1 GCA_028689875.1 Candidatus Rifleibacteriota bacterium
TACTCTTTTGAATCATCTTCATCAGTAACTTCTCTGGGCAAGGAGAAAACCAAGGAGCAAAAACCGTTTTATAGTAATTTTACGATTAAAACGATTGCGTTTCAGGATAACGCTTTTGTTTTGGATATTGAACATAATGACTCAACCTACAGAAGATATATTAAGCCAAATGGTGAAATAAAAGGTGCTGTTTCCGAAACCGGTACAGAACTTCCCGTGTTTCTATCTTTTCCTGACTCAGACTGGAAAATCGGCGAATCGTATCAGATCAGCAAAAGTGTTAGAATAAAAAATACCGATGTTACCGCTATATGGAATATTTTTCTTAAGTCTGTCAATAACGATACCGGATTAGCAGAAATAGCATTTACCGCAACTCTGCCCTTGCCTCAAGATCAATTAAGGAAAAAAAGTTTTTCGTTAAACGGAACGGTAATTTTCAATACATTTGAAGGTGTTGTATATCGTGCTGATTGGGTTTCAAAATACAAATTTGATTTTTATAATAAAGAAATAGCCATTATTCGTAATATGTGGAAATTTGAAAATGAGCTTCGTCACTCGCTAATAATGGAAAACCTGGAGGAATACTGATGAAAAAGCATATATTGGTCATAATTTTCACTTTTCTTGCTTCAGTTTCCTATTCGCAAGTAATGTTTGATATCACCACTCCTTTTAAATTGTGGCTGTTAAATAACGAAGCGCGAGTATTTTCATCATTAAACCTAGACATGAAACTCATATGGGAAATGTCTACCCCTCTTTCTTTTACGCCCAATATAGAAATTGAAAATACAGGTGCCGAAGAAGAATTATGGAACACTCATCGCAAATATTACCGAGTATTAGACGATATACAAAGCATTTACACAATGACGAAACGCTTTGGTAATGGCAGACTATCTGTTTTAACAAAGCAGGCACGCCCCGAAATATGGTCAGTATCTATGTTTGATTTTTTTAAACCGGTAATTCAAAGTGCCACTTCAGTTCGAAATAGAGAAGGCTGGCATTTTACACTGTTAAAAGCACTCAGACTTGCCCCGGAAAGAGATTACGATTTAAACAAGAGACTTCAAAACTCTATATCAAAGCTTTCAAGTGAAGAATACAGATTGCTGAATTCATATTTTTCAAATTTTTCAGCGTTGTATCCCGGAAACACAAAAATTAAATTGTTACAAGCTTTTTTAGATAGAAGCAATCGAAACTCCGCTCCAATTGGAGCAGGCATACATGACCTACTGAAGCCGACCCAAACAAGTAGCACAGAAGTTTCTTCCAGTTCTCCTGTCAATTCTGATTCCTCGCCGCAGAATGAAGACAACGCACTTGCAGAGTTAGAAAAGATAGCCGGAATGGGTGAATCAGATGAAAACGCAACATTCGAAGACACACCGGAACCCGAAGAAGATATGTTCAATATCTGGTAAATATAGTTATCGGTTATAGTAGTCTTGTAATCTGGGTGAAGAATTTTTTCTCAGCTTTCTCAAAGCTTTTTCTTCCACCTGTCTGACTCTTTCACGTGTTACTCCCATTATTCTGCCGATTTCTTCGAGAGATCTGGGAATACCGTCATCAAGACCAAATCTTAGCTTGATAACTGTTTGTTCTTTTTCGGTTAATAATAATAAAACTCTTGAAATCTGCTCATGCAACAGCGAATCAATTACTGCTTCTTCCGGGCTTACAGCATCATCATTAGAAATGTAATCTTCGAGAGAAGAATCTTCCTTGTTCCCGACTGAAACGTCTAGAGAAACCGGTTCTTGAGTAAGTCTAACCACTTCTTCTATTCTTTCCAGAGGCAGATTCATTAATTCAGAAAGTTCTTCAGACGATGGTTCTCTACCATATTGTTGCAAAAAGGTCCTAATGTGTCTTTTAACTTTGTTAACTATTTCCATTACATGAACAGGAATTCTAATGACGCGGGACTGTTCTGCCAAAGCTCGTGTTATTGCCTGTCTTATCCACCAGGTTGAATAAGTAGAAAACCTATAGCCCATTGTATAATCAAATTTTTCAATTGAACGCATTAACCCAAGATTGCCTTCTTGAATAAGGTCTAAAAACAACAAGCCTCGATTTGTATATTTTTTGGCTATACTTACAACAAGTCTTAGATTTGCAGTAACCAAAGCATCTCTTGCTTCTTGGTCGCCTTCAAGAATTCTTTTTGCGAAAGCACACTCCTGGTCGTGAGAAACCAAATCAACTTTAGTAAGCTGCTGAAGATAAAGCTTAACAGAGTCATCAAAAATTGACTCTTCTTTTTTCTTTTCTCTTTCATCTTGAAAGTCTATTACATCGTCATGATGGTCATGATTGCTTTCTTCAGCATCATTTTTTGCAGGTTTAACAGATTTTGGCATAGACTTATTCGAGTTATCTTTGCCTTTAACTGCCTGTCCGTTCACAGCCTTAGCCATTTTCCTGCTCCTCTTCGCCGGCAAATTTTCCTATTCGGCGAAACTTATTGTAGCGTTCTTCAATTAAATTATCGGCACTTACAGCGATTAACGAAGGTAAATATTTTAAAATACATTTTTTTATTTCTTCCGCCGCAGTTTTATGGTCTCTATGAGCTCCGCCAACCGGTTCAGTCAGGATTTCATCAATAATTCCGGCTTTCAGAAGATCTGTCGATTTAAACTTAAGAGCAGATGCTGCCTCTTTTGCTTTATTCGGGTCATTCCACAATATTGCAGCACAGCCTTCGGCTGAAATTACAGAATAAATAGAAAATTCAAACATAAAAACTTTATCGCCAACCCCAAGGGCCAATGCCCCTCCGCTGCCGCCTTCGCCTGTTATGAAACACATAATCGGGACTCTTATAGCAGACATTTCAGCTAAATTTTTGGCGATTGCCTCGCTTTGTCCTCTTTCTTCTGCTCCGATTCCTGGAAATGCGCCGGGTGTATCAATAAATGTAATAATCGGCATATTAAATTGCTCAGCCAAGCGCATAAGTCTGAGAGCTTTTCTATAGCCTTCCGGATGAGGCATTCCAAAATTTCTATATATGTTGCTCTGAGTGTCACAACCTTTTTGGTGACCGACAATCATTACACTTCTGCCATCTATTACTCCGATTCCACCAACTATTGCAGGATCGTCTCTAAATAATCTGTCACCATGCATTTCAACGAAATCGTCACCACATATATGCTTTACATACTCAAGTGTTGAAGGTCTGTCTATATGCCTTGCAAGTCTGGCAACCTGCCAAGGTTCAAGATTACTATATATTTCCTTTTTTAAAGGCTCAATTTTTGAGCTCAAAAGAGCAATTTCTTCAGTGAGATCAACATGGCCAGCATCAGAAATTGCTTTAAGGTCTTTAATTCTTTTTTCAATTTCGATGATTGGTTTTTCAAAATCAAGTTCTAATGCCATTTAATTACCTGCCATTATTCAGAATGTGCAAAATTTTACCGACCTGCTTTTTTAATGTTCTTCTATGAACTATGCAGTCAAGCATCCCGTGCTCTAAAAGAAATTTAGCTTTTTGAAATCCTTCGGGAAGTTTTTGTCTAATCGTCTGTTCTATAACACGAGGTCCTGCAAAGCAAATTAGGGCGTTTGGCTCGGCAATATTAAAATCACCTAAACTTGCAAAACTGGCAGAAACACCACCAGTTGTTGGATCTGTAAGAATAGATATGAAAGGCACTTTTGCTGTATTTAATTTTTTAACAGCAGCCGAAGTTTTTGCCATTTGCATTAGTGAGAGAATTCCTTCTTGCATTCTTGCCCCGCCGCTGGTAGCAACAATTACTACCGGCAATTTTTCAGAAGCCCCTCTTTCGAGAGCATCTGTAAGTTTTTCTCCAACAACAGAGCCCATGCTCCCGCCCATAAACTCAAAATTCATTACTCCCAAAATTGCTTTTATACCTTCAATTTGCACATATCCGGTCATTGCCGCATCAAAAGCGTCTGTTTTTTTTATTGCTTCTTCGATTCTTTGCGGATATGGCTTTGAGTCCACAAAATTCAAGGGATCAGCTGATTTCAACTCTTGATTAAATTCAACAAAAGAGTTGTCGTCTGCCAAAAGAGCCACTCTGTCCCAGACAGGCATTCTCATATGGTAATCACATTTTATACAAAGAAAAAGATTACGAACCAAATCTTTGGTAAGAATTGTTTCACCGCAACCCGGGCACTTTTTCCACAAATCAGAAGTTTTCTGAGGAGGAATTTCTTGCTTAAGCTGATTTTCCTGCGACTTAGCGGTCTTTGACCGTAACTTATCAAACCAACCCATGCATTCGCCCCTTAATAATTAAAAATTTGTATTTCATTTCTACGTTTATACCAGAATGAATCAACTTTTTCAACAGCAAAAAAATAACCCCGCCGCAGCGGGGTATTTTACATTTTTTTATTCAAACGGTGAATTTTCAAATAAATCTTCTTTTTGTGGCGTTGCGGAAAGCCATCTAGAGAGCTCACCTATCCACAAAACCAAAGAAGTGCCCAATATAATTAATAGCCAAGTCTGCAAATCAAGAGGCACAGTCCTGAACATTTTACCTCCAAAATGCACAATCAAAAACTGACCGATAATGATTGCCAAAAATATAAATACGAAACTCTTATTTGAAACAACATCTTTAATCGTAGTTTTATTTAATCCTAAAGCACGTGCATTAAACATGTTCCAAACTTGGAGCATGACGAATATTGTAAAGAAAATCGTCAGTTCTATATCAGATATAATGCCGTCTGAACTCATAAAATATTTAAGTATGCCGACTAATAAGAGATAAAATGAAAGACCTACACCAAAAATATGCTTGCACATTGGTTTGGTAACAATAAAATCATCCGGATGTCTCGGCTTTCTTGCCATAACCTTCCAATGTGGAGGCTCTGTAGCAAGAGCAAGAGCGGCAAATGTATCCATTATTAAATTCACCCATAGCATCTGAACCACAGTAAGAGGCATTTTAATGCCGATAAAAGGACCTGTAAGAGCTATTGCAAGTGCCACAACATTTATTGTCAACTGAAACATAACAAATCTTTGTATGTTGTCATAGAGAGACCTGCCCCACATTATACCCTTAACAACGCTCGGGAAAGAATCATCTAATAAAATAATATCACTTGCTTCTTTTGCTACAGAAGTGCCTGTTTTGCCCATTGAAAGACCAACATTTGCATGATTTAGTGCCGGAGCATCATTTGTTCCGTCGCCCGTTACCGCAACTACATTTTTAGATTTTTGTAAAAGCTTAACAAGCCTAAGTTTGTCATCTGGCCTAGCTCTTGACATAATTTTAATTTGTTCGGCCACTTTTATTGCATCTTCTTCAGGCAGACTCTGAAAGTCGCTCCCTGTAATATGAACTTCATCTTTATTATCAGCAGCATCAATTAAGCCGCTTTGCCTTGAAATTTCCCAGGCTGTATTCGAGTTGTCGCCGGTTACAACCTTAACTTTTACGCCGGCATTCCGGCACACAGAAAGAGCTATAGGCACATCCGGCCTAATCGGGTCTGCAATTGCAACGAAGCCCAGCCAAACCAAACCGTTTGCCACATCTCGTATTTCACTTCCTCCAACTGCTTCTAAGTTAGTTTTGAAAGCATAACCCAGAGTTCTCATTCCTCTATCCTGCTGTAATTTCAACTCTTTGATTATCTCTTGAGAAAACGATGAAATGCTTTGTAAGCCAGTTTTAGTCAAAACTTCGCTACAACGCTCCAGTATGATTTCAGGTGCACCTTTTACATACAATACGTTTTCTTTTCCTGCGTCTGAGACCCCGAAAGTTCCCATCATTTTTCTTTCAGTCGAAAAAGTCCATTGCTTTTTGATTTCAAAAGACTCTCGCTTTGCTACATAATCAATACCATTATCTTTTAACCAAATTAGAGTAGCTGCTTCAGTCGGATTACCTATTGCAGAAACCACACCCTCTTTTACGGCAATATTAGCAGTACTGTTTACTGCCATTGCCTCAATTATTAGTTTTTCAGCATCATTAAGTTTATCTTTGCTCAACTCACCATCTTTAAGAACATAAAAATTAACAGAGCTCATCAGCATTTTATTCTGTGTAAGCGTCCCTGTTTTATCGGAACAAATAACTGTTGCAGCACCAATAGTCTCACACGCGTGCATTCTTCTTACCAAGTTATTTGCAGCTGTCATTTTTCTCATGCTGTAAGCCAAGCTGAGAGTTACGCTCATGGGCAAGCCCTCAGGAACGGCTACAACAATAATTGTTACAGCTATCATAAAAAACTGTAAAAACTCTTTTGCGCCTTCTAAGGTCATCCATAAACTGGGGTCTGAAGGCATAATTTTTGTTAAAACTCCTAACCCTAAAGCTAATGCGCAAAATATGAAACCTGCCAGTATTGTTTTTAACCAAGAGTAAATTCCTTCTTCTCTAGCTATTTTAGGCAATTTAATCTCTTTTCCCATAAATTCAAAGGCATCTGCTAAGATGGGCAGCCAAACTTTTGAAAGCATTATCATGCCACTTATGAAAGCAATTATTGCAAAAGTCCATTGATAACTTTCAAGAACTAATTCTTTTGTAAAATAATCACGAGCTATAAGAGAAGTGAAGGTTAAAAAAGCTACAAAAAAACCCACAACCCCAATCAGTTTACTTAACCTATCAAGTTGTCTATTCAATGGGGTTTCTTCATCATTTTCTTCACCGGCTGATTTTGCGGCCTTTCCGATTTCGGTTTTGTCACCAACAGCGGTTACTTCCATTGTTCCATGACCGTCACTTATCAGAGTGCTTCTTAATAAAACATTTAACGGGTAAGTATTGCCTGCGTCACTTTTAAAACCAACTGCCCACTCGGGGAATTTTTCAACAGGAAGAGATTCTCCGGTTAATTTTGCTTCATCAACTTGCAAAGATACAGAAGACAATAAAATCCCGTCAGCGGGAATTTCTTCCCCGGGCTCTAAAAGCACTATATCACCCACAACCAAATCTTTCATCGGAACTGATGCAAAAGCATTGTCTCGTATTACGTTTACTTCAGCCTCATCTGAGACCTTATTGAGAATATCGAATTCTTTAGCTGCTTTATACTCATTTACGAATGCCAATGTGGTTGCCAAAAGAATTGCAATTATAATCCCAATTCCCTCAAAAAATTCTTTACTCACAAAACCAACGCCGACAGCAATAACCGCTGCAATCATCAAAATTCTAATAATCGGGTCATCAAATTTTTCTAACAGCAGCTTCCACCACGGTTCTCTTTCAGCTGGAGTAAGAATATTTGAGCCATACTTTTCACGGCTTTCAAGCACCTGCTGCGCGGTTAAGCCTCTATAAACATGACGTTCCTGAATCTTTTTTTCCGGTTGCTCTGACATTTGTGACGACTCCTCAGAAAACAGTTTTAAATATTTGCGCTGATTATACAGTCTAAATCTTTAACAGGCAAGAAAATTCTTTATGAAACCCCGATTAACAAAGGAATTCGAGAGTTAAAGAATATACGCAAATATTTTGCCAACGTATTAAATTGCCTTTATTACAACTTAACACAATAAAATAGCAGGACAAAAATGACACACAACAAGACAAGATTGTCGCACCAGAGAATATAATTTGAAAAAAAAGCACTGAAATAGTAGACTTACCGCAATTGATTCTTAAGGAAAAAATATGGTTCAACGCAAACCTCGTTATCTTAAATATATGAATACGGTTCAAATTGACTCTGTATTAAAAGAAGATGCACCGTTATTTATACCTATTGGCACACTAGAAGCTCATGGCAGACACTTACCCATATCAACCGACACTATTTGTGCCGAAAAAATAGCTGAAAAACTTTGCATTGAAGTTGGCGGTGTAATCGCTCCGCCGATTGAATATGGCCTCACAAATGTTTTTCTTCAAACTGCTCCCGGTAGCTTTTTCCCTGAAGATGTTTTCAAAAATTATATTGAGCACATCGTGAGAAATTTTAGAAGACATGGTTTCAGAACTATAATAATTGTAAATGGCCATGGCGGTAATAGAGACTCGTTAAAACAAATAATTCGAACAATACCGCGCGAAGAAGCGATTGCCTTGTCTGTAATTAATTGGTGGATTCTGGCTGAAAAATATGTTGAAAAAGTTTACGGATGCAAACCCGGCGGACACGCTGCGGTTGAAGAAACTGCGGCCATATTAAACTTTTATCCTACCTTAGTCAGCCCTGCAAAGTATTCACCGAACATTGATGATTACGTTCCGGAAGAATCGCTTTGGCTGTATCCTCCCCCCGGCGAAGTATTACTTCAAGAAGAAGGCGAGGGCCGCCCCTCTTTTGATTCAGACAAAGCAGAACAGTTTATGTCTCTTGTCATTTCAGACTTAGGCGGAAAAATTAAACGTTGGCTTAATTCATTCAATAGGATTAAAGGGGGCTTGAGACCATAATGGAAGAAGCATCAATTACATATCTTATTGCAAAATATGGTATAGACATTATTTTGGTTGTAGCATTTTTATATATTCTGTTTTTTTGCAAGCCAAATCCAAATTGCGCCCAAGAAAATCCGGCTGAAGAAGAACAGCCTAACGAACTCGAGAAGCTTTTAGTAAGCGACTCTGAGAATACTTCTGAAGATAATCCGCAAGATAATTCTGACGATAAAACCGGCTTATAATAAATTAAATAAAAAACCCTCTTGCACTTTTGTGCAATTCCTGCTTAAATAAGCCCTGAAAAGAAGTATTCTGACTATCTACTTAAATTTTCAAAAAGGAGTTTTCAGACTATGGTTACCACCACACACGAATTTAAAACGGAAGCAAAACAATTATTAGATCTTATGATCCACTCTGTTTATTCTCAGAAAGAAATTTTCTTAAGAGAATTGATTTCAAACGCCTCAGACGCACTTGACAAATTAAAATTTGAGGCTTTAACCAATGATAACTACAGCTCTTTGACCGATGATTTGCACATTAGATTATCAGCAGACACCAATGCCAAAACAATAACGATCAGCGATAACGGCATTGGCATGACCCACAATGAAATAGTTGATTATATAGGCACCATAGCAAAGTCCGGCACCGGTGAATTTATCAAAAAGCTTAATGAAGCAAAAGATAAAAAAGGAATGTCTTCAGACCTTATAGGACAATTCGGTGTCGGTTTTTACTCGGCATTTATGGTTGCAGACAAAGTAGAACTTACCAGCCGCAAAGCAGGTAGCAATGAAGTTTGGACATGGTCTTCTACAGGTGAAGGCAATTATACTATGTCTGAAGGCACCAGAGACACAAATGGTACAACTATTGTTTTGCATCTTAAACCAAAAGCCGAGAATGATGAAACTTTCGAAGACTACACTCAAGAATGGACCATCAGACAAATAGTAAAAAAATATTCTGATTTTGTCGGCTATCCCATTAAAATGCAGATAACCAGAACAGAAGTTGAACGTGATGAAAAAGGAAATCGCAAAGAAGGTGCAGAAGAAAAGACCGTAATTGAAGATGAAGTATTGAATTCAATGAAGGCCATCTGGTTGCGCCCGGAAAAAGAAGTCACAGAAGAAGAATACAAAGACTTTTACCGTCACATAAGCCATGACTGGAATGCACCTCTTAAATGGATTAACTTCAAGGCAGAAGGCACTACCAACGAATTCACTTCTCTTCTCTACATTCCCGAAAAACCCGGATTTGACATGTTTATGCCCGAAAAGAAACACGGCATAAGCCTTTATGTTAAGCGCGTGTTTATCATGAATGACTGTGAAGAACTGATTCCGGATTATCTGCGATTTGTTAAAGGTGTTGTAGACTCAGAAGATCTTTCGCTCAATATTTCTCGTGAAATTTTGCAAAAAGACAGACAGATTCAAACAATTCGCAAGACCATTATTCGCAAAGTATTAGATACCTTCAAAAAACTTCTAAAAGACGACAAAAATAAATATGTAGAATTCTGGAAAAATTTTGGTCCGATTATTAAAGAAGGTCTATTCAAAGAAAGCACTAACAGCGATAAAATATTTGAATGCGCATTATTCAAAACAACTGCTTCTCCGACTGAATATTTTACTCTGGACGAATATATTGAACGCATGAAACCGGGACAGGAAAAAATTTACTTCTTGAGCGGTGAATCAAGAGAAGCAATTGAAAACAGTCCACACATAGAAGCTTTCAGAGACAAAGGATATGAAGTTATCCTTTTAACTGATCCTGTTGATGAAGTATGGCCTCAATACACAAATGAATATAAGGGCAAAAAGATTAAATCATCTGCCGGTTCTGCCAATGAACTCGGCTCAGAAGAAGAAAGACAAAAAACCACTGAAACTTTGAAGAAAAAAGAAGAAGAATGGAAACAGCTTCTCGACCTTATCAAAAATAAATTAGATAAGCACATAAAAGCAGTTAAACTTTCAAGTGGAATGAGCACTTCTGCGGCATGTTTAGTGAGCGGAGAAGGCGAAATGACACCACACTTAGAATCATTGCTCAGAGCTTCAGGCAAAGACGTGCCGGCTGTTAAACGCACATTGGAATTAAATCCGACGCATCCGCTGATGAGCAAAATGTATGATACTTTCACTCGCGATCCTAAGAGCCCTCAGCTTGAAGAATATTCTGAGTTGCTTTATGGACAAGCTCTTCTCGCCGAAGGCGGTCAGTTGCCTGACCCGGCCGGCTTTAACCGCAAAATCGCAGAACTTATGGCAGGTGCTCTATAAACCCGATGGAAAAAAGATCTTATCGCCGACATAACGGCATTTGCACAATCAAACTTATAGTCACACTCAAAGCAAAAATGCCAAAAGGCGATTCTTTGTACATTACGGGCAACCTTCTCGAACTGGGTGACTGGGAACCCACGGGCAAGCAATTGCAAAAATGTGAAGATGGAACTTACAGTATTGAGTTTAATGCTCGCAAAGGCGCAATTATCGAATGTAAGCTCACCCGTGGGACCTGGAAAACTCAAGGAATATACTTAAAAAATGGTAAACCACCTGACAACTACGTAATTAAAGCCGACAAAGATAAGATTGTTAAGGTAACCATTTTAGACTGGCTCGATAAAAAGATTATTGTAAATGATCCTGTCAAGGGCAAGTTGCTTGCCTTTGACAGGTTTACCTGCAAAGGTCTCAAATATAAACGCGGAATCGAAGTATGGCTTCCGGAAACATATTCAGAAACCGGGTCACCCAATTCTGTAATTTATATGCATGACGGCCAAAATCTCTTCGAACCGGGCAATTCATTTGCAGGAATGGATTGGAAAGTTGATGAGACCATAACAAAGCTATTAGCTGACGGAAAAATTAAAAATTGCATAGTTGTTGGTATTCCTAACTCGCCCGATCGCATGAAAGAGCTTAATCTCGAAACAAGTTTAGGTAAATACTATGCTCAGTTCATTATTGAGGAAGTTATGCCTTTTGTTGAAACTAAATTTAACGTGGCTCACGGGCATAAAAATTCGTTCATAATGGGCTCATCAATGGGCGGTCTTATGGCTTTTCAGATGGGCTTTACTTTTCCTCATAAGTTTGGCGCCACAGCTTGTCTTTCATCAGCTTTTCAAAGTAAGTTCAGCAAAATCTTAGATCAGGTGAAACATAGCGAATATCTTCCTCAAGACTTGCGTGTTTACATTGACACAGGTGAATACGAAAAAGAAATCAACGAGCGTGAAGACATTTGCGACTGCTACTACAAAATGATGGAAATCCTCGTAAAGAGGGGTTTTAAAGAAGGCGAAAACCTTATGGGGTATTTTGACGAAAAAGCAACCCACACAGAATCTGCGTGGGCTATGCGACTTAAAATTCCTCTAATGTTTTTACTTGGCAAATAAGGCTAATATTCCCTGATTAGAGTCTGGCATCGATAACGGTTTTGAGCTTACCGGTACGACTGTTTCTGGTAATTTTTCCGGGTTTATACCATTCTATAATTACATTCATCCAGCCTTCATGAAGTGACTCAGCAACCTTATAAGAGCCTTCTTTTAGGGCTTTTAAAACTACAGCATCAGAGATGGGGTTATCTGCCTCAATTCTGAGACAAAGTCGGTCTTTGCCTTTAAAAGTTTGGGCTTCAATTTGAAAAAACTGGCTGACAGGCAGCTTAGCAAGCCCTGCAGCAATATCGGCGGGCATAAGATTTATGCCGCCAATTACGATAAGCTCATCACATCGGCCAAGCAATTCAAATGATTTGCCCTTAAATCCGCATTCGCAAGGTTTCGATTCAACCCAACGTCCCATGTCTCCGGTTTTATATCTAACAACAGGCATAAGCGTTTTATTTAAATTAGTTACTACTATTTCTCCGGGTTCATTAATCTCAGCCGGTTTATTAGTGATCGGCGAAATAATCTCACAGTAGCAATACTGTTTTAAAACATGGTGAATTGTGCCCGAAAGATGCTCACACTGCCAGCCAACAGGGCCAGTATCAACGCACGCATAACCGGCAGAACGAATAATTTTCGCTCCTACCGCTTCTTTTAAGAACTCACATGTTTCGGGTCTTAAATGTTCTCCGCCATATAATATTTTTTCGATTTTAATATCTTCTTTAAGTCTTTTAATTTCTTCTGCCAGTTTAATTATTATAGAAGGAAGCCCTACTACAGCATTTACACTAAATATTTTCATATATTTTAATGTGTTGCTTAAGTCAGAAGAACCGCCTACAGGCAAATTTAAACAGCCAAGGTTCTCTAATGCCCTGCCGGCTACGTTGAAACTTGTCCACAGGTTTCCTGCAATAAAAAGATTAGCAACTCTATCAAATTTCGTTATGCCTGCATTTCTGTAGATGTCTGTCAGCAAGTCAGTGACATATCTATATTCATAATTTGAATAAAATGAAAATTTCGGGTTTCCGGTGGTTCCGCCCGATGCATACACATAAGAGTCGGTTGGCTCCCTTGTTAAGATGTCATTTGATTCGGGAGGTGAATTTTTGTAAAAAGTTTCTCTGTCGAGCAAAGGCAGTTTTTCAAAATTCTCAAATCCGCAACCGCCGGCCTTCTCGATAATTGAGTTGTAATATACAGAAGAAGTAATTTGTGAAAGCAGTTTCTCTACGCGACTTTCAGGGGTATCTTTATATTCAACCGCAACCATATCTACTAAGCGTCTAAGCATAAATTCGCCTTCGTGAGGCGCCCCATCATGCCCTTCGCTCATTCCGCCAATTTCGGTAATTCTTTTTGCGCCCAATTCAAACAACTCGTCTTCGAGCTGCGCAAAACATTCGGGAGAAGCGCAAACACCGACAGTTTGCAGGTAAGAAGCCAGAGGTTTAATTTGAACAACTAAATCTTCTACTGAAGAAATTCTTTTAATAAACAAGGTTCTGTTAAGGCATGAGACTTTAAACACGGGGTCATATTCAAGCACAAGCGTAAAACTGAAATCTTCTGTGCACTCAAGTCTTCCTTCGCCCTTAGCCTGCGACATTGCAGCCAGCTCGCGAACTTTTCTGATTTCAACTTTTTCGTCGAAACTCAAATTTCCTGCCGGCAAATCTTCGCTCAGCTTCAAAAGCTCGTCGTAAAGATATTCCATCAGCAAATGCGAGGTTTTAATATCTTTGTCTAACACATATACAACATGTGGTGAAGAACAAGCCTGCTGGTCCCAACGCGCTACATCCAGTGCCAGTGAAGCGGCAATCTGAGGCGCAGTCGAAACCTTAATTCTTTTTCCTTCAATAACTGCAAAAGAAAATCTCGGACCGTTTTCGACCAGTTTTGCAGCATCTCCTAATCTTGATTTAAGCGACTTCAAAGCATCATATCCGCCCCAAAATACAATAGTAGCAGGGGAATTAAGTATCGGATTTTCTATGCTTTCATCGCCGCCTTTCCAAGAAATCGCTGCCTGGTTGGGCCAAATAATTCCCGCAGGATCATGTTCCTTTATGCTTTCTATAAACAGAACGGGAAAAATCGGGTCTACACGAGACATTTTAAGAATATTTACATTTTTTGTGATTATTCCTGATACAAGGCTGTCCACAGCTCCAACAAATACGTTGCCCGCCGTGAGATGAACCAATACGCCCCGACTTTTCGCTTTTAGCTTGTAACCTAAGTGAGGCTGTTCTTCTCCCTCATCAAATAAGCGCAAAGAATTAAACTCGCCTTTAAGGCGTTTTTCTAAGTTTTTTCTCGCACAGATTTGGCTTACCACATCAAACCCGGCATTAGTCATTTCATGGCTAAAATCTGTAAGGCCCGGCAGAATTTCAGCTGCTTTCACTCTCAAGTGATAATTGGGGTCTGCCCAAGCTGCAGAAACATCATCAAGAATATCAAGAATACAATCTATATCAGGAGTCGCAGCAACCGCAGCTCTTTCAAATGCATCAGAAAGTATATCTGATATACTTTCTGGTGAAACAAATTCAGATTTGACAAATTTTCCAAAAACACAGCATTTATTTTTCATAT
>JAQVCG010000154.1 GCA_028689875.1 Candidatus Rifleibacteriota bacterium
GACAGAAATGGTTCAAAACGCGTTCATTTCGCTTCGGCAATGACTATGCTTGGTAAAACAGACGGTGAAGAAGCCGGGTATCTTGATATTGCCTCTTTTTTGAAATCAAACGGTTCTAATCCAAAGGAAGACTTGCTTGAATTGTGGAAGCGTATGGCTTTTAGTATGCTTATAACAAATTCAGACGATCATCTGAGAAATCACGGTTTTATATTAACCAAAACCGGTTGGCGGCTTTCACCAATGTATGATGTAAACCCGACTCCTTACGGCGACAGTCTATCTTTGCTCGTAGACGAGAACGATAATAGCATTTCAAAAGAATTGCTCATCTCGGTTGCTGATTATTACGCAATAACTAAGGTCAGTGCTGAAACCATTTTCAAAGAAATGCAGCAAATAATATCTAAAAACATCAACAAAATTGCCAAAACAAATGGACTCTCATCTGCTGCAATAAAACGAATGTCACCGGCTTTCAGATTGTGCTATGAGTAGTTGCAATGTATACACAACTTGCAAATAATATCTAACTTGCGGATAATTTCCAACTTGCGCTAAACGGGTAATTACAGCACCCCCGCTGAAAGTCGGCGCTGCAATCACCCGACATCTATGTTAGTTGAAACGTATATCCAACTCTCGAATAATTCCAACCTGTGATTATCTCTCCCAACCCGCGCAAACGGTCTGCTTGGCTGTAAAAATCGCGGTGAACGATCGAGAAGGGCGCACAAAAGCGAATATTGGAGCGAGGGCCATAACATCCTGCGAAGGAGGCCGCTAAGACCGGAACTTTTGCCAGGATGGCAAAAGGCCTCCGTCACGCGCCTGAGGCGCGTTACGGGGGTTCTCCGGTCGTGCGAGCCGAGAGACGCAGCTGATGTTATGAGACCGAGCGATTTTATGAGCGTTGTGCGCCCGTATCGAAGTTCACCGCCGTTGCTACCACCCGGCATTTCCGGTAGCCGCAACATACAAACAACTCTCGAATAATTTCCAACCCGCGATTATCTCTCCCAACCCGCGCAAACGCTCTGCTCGGCTGTTAAGATCACGCTGTGCACTTATTCGTAGTTTAGCAACATTGCTTCCACCCAGCTTTATTTTTTGCCGCTTCTTAAATCATGGCTTGAAATTGGCAGAATTATGCGGTACTCTCCTTGTGTCATTAATTCTGACTCGGCATTTATTTGTGCAATAATTGGAGAAAACCATGACGGGGCATGTATTAGGAATAGTCGGTGCTACAGGCGCGGTCGGGCAAAAAATCTTAAAGGTTATCGATGAACGCGTTAAAAATATCAAAGCTTTAAGATTGTTCGCCTCTGCACGAAGTGCAGGTGAAAAAATAGCCTTCAGAGGCCGTCTAATCGAAGTTGAAGACCTCGAAAAAGCAAGCTTCAATGGCATTGACTATGCATTTTTCTCGGCTGGCACCGAAGTCAGCGAAAAATACGCAAAACGTGCCGTAGAACAAGGCGCTATAGTTATTGACAACACAAACGCTTTTCGTATGCACCCCGATGTTCCGCTGATTGTGCCCGAAGTTAACTTTCACGCAATAAAAAAGCACCACAAACTCATCGCCAACCCCAATTGCTCAACGATTCAGATGATATGCGCAATTGCTCCGATACACAGAGTTAACCCGATAAAACGCATTGTCGTAAGCACCTACCAGTCAGTGTCAGGCACCGGAACAGAAGCAATCGAAGCCCTTAAATCGCAGAGTGCACAGATGTTGAATGATGAAAACCCGACGGTGAGTGTTTACCCTCACGCAATAGCCTTTAATCTGATTCCGCAAATCGATGTGTTTTTGCCTGAGTCGGGGCTTTACCGCGAAGAAGAAAAAATGGTGAACGAAACCTGTAAAATACTCGAGTCGAAGATTGCTGTGTGCCCGACTACCGTCAGGGTGCCCGTCTTCTACGGACACAGCGAAACCGTTAACATTGAGCTGACAAACGAAATGTCGCTTGCCGAGGTGCAAAACCTGCTGAACAAAGCCGAAGATGTGGTTTTGGTCGATGATCCCGCAAATTCGGGGTATCCGACACCGCTTGAAATTCAAGACAAAGATGAGGTCTTTGTTGGCAGACTGCGCCGCGATATGACACTGCCATGCGGCTACAATATGTGGGTGGTGGCTGACAATTTAAGAAGAGGCGCCGCCACAAACGCCGTTAAAATCTATTGCAAAATGTGCAAAATGACAGAAAATTGTAAGTAATGAGTTGTAAAAGGATGCTAATTAAAGGGTTGTATGTAATCGGGCTGATTATTTTTGCCATTTGCCCGGTTTTTGGCGAGTATGCGCCGATGACCCCCGATATGCCGCAGATTAAAGCCATTTTGTATAAAACGGGAAATCCCATAGCGATAGTCTCGTTGAATGGCACTGATTATCACGCTTTCAACGGTGCCGTTTTTGAAGATGAATGGAAGGTCGAAGAGGTCAGGCGAAAAAGCGTGTTATTCAGAAAAAAATCAAATTATATGTTTGTTGAAATATTTTTGAATAACAAAAAGAATTTACGCCAGACTATAGATACATCATTTTTGGGTCGCGACATTTGGCTCTCCGACGCATTAGAGCTGATAGCAAAAGTGTATAATGTCAATATCATGATGCACCCGGCCTGTGAGAAAAAAGTCTCGATTTCGACTCAGCCGCGCACGTTGAAGTCTTTGCTAAATGCCGCGGTGCACGGTTGGTGCACTGCGGTGATTGAACTGCCGTTCGTGTATGTGGTGCCCATGAATAGTGATTTCGTAAAGGGCACGAACTATAATTATTTTATCTCTTCATATGATTTGTCGAGGCTCGAATTTTATTACCCGGGGTTGAGGGAGCTAGGTTGGCTTGAATCGCGGGGCGATGATATAAAATTGGTTTTAAGACGTCTTTCTAACGGAACGGGTATACCGTTCATGTTTTCGGAAAAATTGAATTTTCCGGTATATGCCTCTTTTCGTAATGTAAAGTTTTCTGTTATACTCGAAAAACTTTTATACATTAATGATTGTTACCTGATCGAATACGAAAAAGGGTTAGAAATAGCAAGATAAAACAAGC
>JAQVCG010000155.1 GCA_028689875.1 Candidatus Rifleibacteriota bacterium
CCTGCTACTTTTGACAAATTATTAAATGCTCAAAAAGAATTAAAAGACAGTACATTCAAGTTTTCTGGCATAGCGGAGGAAACAACAGCTGAGCCTGCACACATAAAATTCACATTAAAAGTAACTTGGACAAAAAAAAGCGGAGCTACAGCTGAAGAAAAATTAGTTTTCATAAAGGTTAAGTGAGTAATGAGATTATCTAAAAAAGCTTTTACTTTAGTTGAAATAATAATTGGTGCTGCAATTTTAGCCCTAATAATATCTTTTATAATACCATTTATAAGAGATAGCAACAAAATGGCAATGCTAGCAACCGTCAAAGGAACACTCAGACAAGAAGCTCAGATGGTATTACGAACTCTTGAAAAAGATATTGCAGCTTCCAGAGCAAAATTTGAAAAATTCAATGACGACGGAACAGAAGTTTATAAAGCAGGGTTAGTGATTAATGATTCTTTCATCGAAATGGAAGTACCGGACACAAAAAATAGCTCACAGGTTTTACTATTTGAAACTGCTGATGACGATAATGCCTCATATGTTAAGGTGAAATACACTTGGGCAAATGGCAAACTTATAAGAGAACACCAAACTGAAGGAACTTCTGTATTAGCGCGACATGTTAAGAAAATAGATCCTCAGAACGATAAAAATCAACAATCTTATGATGGTAAGGTTTACATCCAAGTTTTCATGGAAGAACCGATAATTGGAACAGATGCTGTTGCATCACACACTGAGTTATTAGTCGTAGCAGTAAGACAATTACAAACAAAAATGTTAGAAAACATGCCTGAAGACATGGACTCTAGGCGTAATAAATACTGGAGACAAAAAATTAAAGATGAATAATTTTTTTCTAAGGATCTTTTGATGAATAAATGGTTAAAATGTCTGTTTTTTTTGTTTTTGTTGCTCCCAATATCTACAAGTGCAAGTATCTCAGTTGAATCAAAACCTTTTACGTTGTCAGGAATAGAAACAGAATTAAAAATAAAGGGCATTGATACTGTTTTAAATAAGGCATTTCAATATAAAATTGCTTCTGGAAACAAAACTCTTGTTTCAGGATTAACTAACCTTTCAAGTGAACACATTTTTAAGGTAACTCTTCACGATTCCGGAATCAATAATCTCACCCTTACTATAGGAAGCGAAACAATTGATTACTCAATAAGAGTTCTACCTGGTTGGATTTCTCTACTACCCCCTATTATAGCAATCGTTTTTGCTATTCTTACTAAGCAGGTTTTACCATCTTTATTGCTAGCCATTTGGGTCGGGGCGTTTTTTATATACGACTACAATCTTTTGCTTTCTTTCTTGCGCGCTTTAGACAAATACCTAATTGGCGCCATTGCTGAGCCCTCTCATGCAGCTATTATCGTGTTTACCCTTTGTATAGGCGGCATGGTTGGAATAATTATTCGAATCGGTGGCATGCAAGGCATAATTAATAAGCTTTCGTCTTATGCGAACACTCCTCGTTCAGCCCAGTTTTTTACATGGCTTATGGGTATAATGATATTTTTCGACGATTATGCAAACACCCTCATTGTGGGAAACTCTATGCGACCATTAACAGACAAAGCCAAAGTTTCACGCGAAAAATTAAGCTATATTGTAGACTCCACATCGGCGCCAATAGCCGGCATTGCAGTATTATCAACGTGGATCGGCTTTGAAATCGGACTCATTAGAGATGCATATATTGGAATTGGTATAACAGAAAGCAACTTTTATGCCTTATTTTTACAAACAATTCCGTTTAGATTCTATTGCTTATTAACATTATTTTTTGTTTTATTTGTAACTCTTTCAAAAAAAGAGTTTGGCCCAATGTTGAAGGCAGAACAACGAGCTTATCATGAAGGGAAACCTTTGTCTGACGAAGCAAAACCAATGGCTAACATAGAATCTCAAATAGAAGCACTTCCTGAAAACATGCCAAAACGTTGGTATAACGCCCTTATTCCTATTTTTTGTATAATACTCGGGACCTTTATAGGGCTACCCTGCGAGGGCGGTTTTTTCTCGCACCATTTTTACATGCCAACAGTTTCTTCAATTGCAAATGAAACCATGACACAGTTTAAAGTTTCGTCTCAGTCTATAGAAACCTTTTCCCTTGCAGTTTCTACAAAAGAAGATCCACACATCCGCATAAATTATGATAAAAACCTTGTTTATGGGAATTTACATGGTAAAGATGCTATTAATGCGATTCAGCAGCTTTCAGTAGGCGACATATTCTATGCAGAAGTCGCAGCTTCTACAATGTCTTTAAGCGAACGACTTCGCTCTGCTTTTGCCGGAGCAGACTCGTCCAAAGTTTTACTTTGGGCTAGTGCGTTTGGCTCAATTATTGCCCTACTACTTGGAAAAACACAAAAAATAATTACCCTTGAAAAAGGCTTTGACGCATGGCTTAAAGGCGTTCAATCATTAATAACAGCCGTGATTATTATGAGTCTTGCTTGGTCAATAAACAGTATTTGCACCGATCTTGGAACAGCAAAATATATAATTTCTTCTGTAAGCACCATCATCCCTTATTGGTTATTACCAACGATAATTTTCATAATTTCTTTTCTTATTTCATTTGCAACCGGCACAAGTTGGGGAACCATGGCTATTCTTCTGCCAATATCTATACCTCTGGCATACCATTTAAATCTGCAGCATTATAACTCTGAGATAGCTCTAATTCCAAATGCCCCCGAAATGATGATTTATATCAAAAGTACAATATTAGTAAACATAGGAGCTGTTTTAGAAGGTTCAATTTTTGGTGACCATTGTAGTCCAATATCTGACACAACAATTATGTCATCATTAGCCTCTGAATCAGACCACATTGACCACGTAAAAACTCAAGCTCCATATGCAGCTCTTGTTGGTTTAGTGGCAATACTGTTTTGCTATATACCGGCCGGTTTAGGACTATCCCCCTACTTACTCTTAGTTATAGCAGGAATGGTTTTAGCAACCTTTGTCTATGCATTCGGCAAAAACCCTAGTCATCCAATAAATCAATTAAACCAAGAAGTCCAATAAATTTG
>JAQVCG010000156.1 GCA_028689875.1 Candidatus Rifleibacteriota bacterium
CATCCGCCTTACAGGGAGCTTCTCAGAAAGCAGAATCATCTGCTACTTCTATTATAGCAAGCACAGGGCAGGAAGTCAAATCAGCCGAAACGATAGAAAAGGTAACACAAGAAAAGCCAAATATTACTTTGCAGACAAAAAGTAACATAACAGATGTAGGCTCACTAGATAAAGAGACTGCTGGTAAAATTGGTAGAGAATCGGCCCCAATCAGAGTAACTTCGCGTTTAATACCACATTTGCCAAAAAACCGTATAGAAAAGATAAAAGAGATGGGTTACTCTTCGGTAGAGCACTTTGTTAGCGATGTTTTGCAAAACTACAGATATATACATAAAGGCAAAGGCGAATCGTTGTTAGTCTCAAAAGATGCCCCTGATCGCAGTCTTGCTTTTATTGAACTGAAAAAGGCTCCAGGAGATAAATTTTACGAGGTAGAAAGCATCATGCCGAAGGTAAGGGATAATTACCTGAAAAATAAGGAGATGCTTCTAGACAGGGCGCAGACCAGTCAGAGCTTCAATGAAACTCCCCCTAGCGCGGTCTCGGGCAGAAGTATCTCCACCTCTATTATAGCAAGCACAAGGCAGGAAGTCAAATCAGCCGATGCACTTAGCGATGCTGAACTCAAAAACACTACAAAAATAGAAAAACCTGCCAAAGACGGTAAGCTTTATTCTGTTGAGTATCTAGTTGCAAAATACGCGGCTCAAGGTCTTAAACAAGCTGCAAAAGTTGTCAGACGTGGTGCCGCTCTTATTCATTCAGGCGTCAAAGAATTCGCCAAATGGGCGCGTCAACTGGTCAGCGAGTTTGGCCAGAATGTAAAAAAGTATCTAGTGGGCTTATACAAAGACGTTACAACCGCATATAACCGACAAAAACTGCATAGAAGAAGAGGCGCTATAGATTTGCGACCAGTAGGCAAGACTAGACAACAAATTATTGAATTGCCCGTAAATTTGCCTGATGGTTTAAAAACAGATTCTATATCTGCTATTAGAAGTTGGTTAAAAGAGAATTTTCAAGGTAAGAGTATTTTCAATAAAAGTCTTAATGCGGAAATTGAATTTGTTGCAAAAGGCATTAAAGAAACTGTGATACAACTTGCTCACAGGAAAAATAAAGAGGGTAAAATAGAAGCACATAAGCATTCACTGCCGATCTTAGATAAATTACTAGAACAGGCTATTTATGAAAATTCAACAGACGACAAAAATAAAGGTTTAAAAAAAGATTTTGCTGATAAGATTCACTATCTTTCAACAAATGTTAGGTTTGAGGGTGAAGACTATCACATTAAGTTTGTAGTAAAACAATATGGAGCAAAAAACAACTATCACACTCACATGCTATCAAACATTGAGATAAAGAAAGAGTCCTACGCCCAAAAAGATGGACTCCGGGATTACCTAACGGCAAGTGCCCCGTTATCGGACTCTTTCACCTCTAGTATACCCAAAACTGAAACAGAGGTCAAGCCTAGTGAAATTGATGAAATTAAAGCACAAGCAAAAGCTGATGGCACTTGGTTAAAAGCTCCAAATGGTAAGGCTTCTAAGCTTAATGAACGGCAATGGCTACAGGTTAGAACAAAAGCGTTTAAAGATTGGTTTGGCGATTGGCAGAATGACCTAGCAAATGCCAGCAAGGTTGTCGATGAGAACGGTGAACCGTTAGTTGTTTATCATGGTGGATCAGTTGGAAATGAATTTAGTAAAGAGTATGCTGGCAGCGGTGGCGGAAGAGAAAGTGCATTTTTCTTTACTCCTGATATTAGACAAGCAAAAGACTATGCAGGTGCTAACAAAGTAAAAGAGGTTTTTATTAACTTAAGAACTCCTTTATATACTGATATACAGTTAGAATATGATGAAACCAAGAAAGCTAAGGCTAATGGAAAAGACGGTTATTGGATAATTGAAGATGGTTTGATAGACGAAAGCGAGATTGCAGTATTTGAGCCTACTCAAATCAAATCTGCCACCGCCAATGTCGGCACTTTCTCAAAGAGCGATCCTAATATACTTTATTCAGTAGAGTATTTAGTGGCTAAATATACGGCTCAAGGTCTTAAACAAGCTGCAAAAGTTGTTAGACGTGGTGCCGCTCTTATTCATTCAGGCGTTAAAGAGTTCGCCAAATGGGCGCGTCAATTGTTCAACGAGTTTGGCCAGAATGTAAAAAAGTATCTAAGGGGCTTATACAAAGACGTTACAACCGCATATAACCGACAAAAATTGCATAGCAGAAGAGGCGCGGTAGACTTTAGAGATACTAGATCCCCTAAAGAGATGGTTAAGGACAAATGGGCAAAGAAAGGGTTAGAAAAAGCCTATCTTTTTGGCGACAAGCTATACAATGCTGGCAAGACCACCTTTGCTGAATGGCAAAAGTATATGCAACAGCGGTTTAAGGATATAAAAGAAGGAGAGCTTAGAGATTTATGGCAGAACGTAAAGAATCCAGAAGCTATTTTAAAACCCAAATCGCTGCGTGATAATAATGTGCCTGTTTCAGATAAGGTTTTTGATATGTTGGGCATAAAGCCTGACAGGGTGTTCGCTGATTATAGTTATCTTCACCAGCAACACAGTGAATACTTTAAATCACCCGCAGAGGTTAAAAAAGTTGCAGAGTATGTGCTTGCAAATCCTGAAATCTCTACTCAAGAGGTTGACGGTAACGCAGGGCTTATTAGGGTAAGTGATGGCAAGGTTGTTGAACCTGTTGATATAGGCTATCAAACTTTTAAACATCCGAAAATAAAGCTTGAATTGGAAAAAAGAAGTAACGGCTATCATGTTCGTTCAGTGCATTTACTTAGTGATGAGCAAATGATTAGGGATAATAAAAGAAGAAATTCTGCTCCATTGGATGCTAAGGTCACCCCTAACAAACTTACCGAGGGGGTCACAACAAATAAAACTGCTGTTCTCCAGGCCCAGGTGGATGCAAGAACTTCTTCTACCACTAGTATACCTGAAACAGATTCCAAGGTCAAGCCGGCGGACAAAAAG
>JAQVCG010000157.1 GCA_028689875.1 Candidatus Rifleibacteriota bacterium
TGCTGGAAGCTTGTTAGAAGCAGATAAACAACATGGAATCGCTAACTTAACAGCACAAATGCTTGAGAAATCTATTTCTGAAGAAGACAGAACAACTTTCAGAAAAGCATTGAATGCCATTGGAGTTGAATTCAGTATTTCTTCTAATAAAGATTATGTGGCAATTGATTTTCAGTGTGTGTCTTCAAATTTTTCAGATGCTTTGAATTTAATTCTAAATATGGTCGAAAATCCTAACTTTGATTCTGAGGATTTAGACATTACTAAAGAAAAAATCATTAAAAAAATTGAAGAAGAGAATAGTGATATTTACGCATTTACTAAGAAAAATATATTATATCATTTGTTCAATAAAACCAATATTGGAAGGTCTGTTACAGGTGACAATACAAGTCTTTTAGCATTAACTCTTAAGAATGTGAAAGATTTTCATAAAAAATATTATGTTGGGCGCAATATTGTGGTTTCATTGGTTGGTAATTTTTATCGCTCAGAAAGCAAAACTTGGCTTTTTGATCGCTTATCGTCATTTTCTTCGGCTCAGGTTAATGAGCCCGTTCAGGCCGCATTTGCGCCATTAAAGCAAAACGAAAAAATAGACTTTAAAATTAATAAAAAGCAGGCGATTGCGGCTTTTGCTTCAAGAAGCATTTCGCCCTTAGATGCAAGATTACCGGCGATGGATATTGCCAGAACTATATTATGCAAAAGCCCTAATTCAAGGCTTAGCCGGCGTTTCTCGGATGGTACTCTATATTTTTCCTATGACTGTGCAAATGAAAGCATAGGAAACGAGGGATATTTTTATGCTTTTAGCTGCGTTCAGCCGAATATGTTGGCATCTGCCGCAGAAGACCTAAAGAGTGAAATAGATATGCTTTGTGAAAACGGTTTTACAGAAGAGGAATTCAAGATGGCTAAGAATTTGATTATACGAAATTTTAAGTTTAACTTAGCTACAAATAAAGATAAAGCCGCAATGTATGCAACCGATGAAATTGTGGGCAAGGGGTTTGATTACTTCAGTAAATATCCTGATTTGGTTGAGGCGGTAAAAAGAGAGCATGTAAATGAAATTTTGCTTCAGTTTTTGTTGAAGAATAACAACTATATAGAAGCCACCACTTCACCTTAATTATGCAAAAAAAGAGCCTGCAAATACTTTATAGTTTTTTGCAGGCTCCTTTTTTGTGCTCAATTTGCGCCGTATTTAGCTTTTATAATGTCTAAAAGCTTAAAGCCCAAATTTACCGAGGCTCTCGATAATAGTACAGCAACCGTAAACATGATCAAGGTAGTTAACAAAGGCATTTTTTATACTCCGAATTAAATAGCCGTTCCGACTGAAATGGCATTGTAATTTAAGCTTCGCGCTTTCATGGATTCTAGAATTTCTGGGCCTATTCGTGTTACAGAACCTGCTCCTATAGTAAAAACCACATCACCGGGCTCAACATAATTTAGCAGGTGATATTTCACGTCATCTACATTCTTAACCATTTTGACTTTTCGTCTGTTTGAAACAGGCATGTTATCAAGTATTATTTTGCTTGTTACCCCAGGAATTGGTTTTTCAGAAGCAGCATAAATGTCGGTTATAAATAATTTGTCGCAATTTTCAAAACATCGTCCGAATTCTTGCGAAAGGAACATTGTCCTTGAATATCTATGTGGTTGGAAAACAACAATAACTCTGCGTGCTCCCAAACTGGTTGCAGCTTCTAAAGTGGCTTTAATTTCATTTGGATGATGACCATAATCATCAATTATTGTAACACCGTCAAATTCGCCTTTGATTTCAAATCTTCTGCCGGCGCCTCTGAATATTGCCAAGCCTTCTTGAATGCTTTCTAATGAAAGACCGGCTTCGAGACAAAAACCAATTACAGGTAAGGCATTCAAAATGTTATGTCGTCCCGGAACCTGCAAAGAGATTTTGCCGTAAGTCTGGCCACCCATTGTAAGCTCAAAGTCGCTGCCAAAAGGATGATATGTAATGTTCTTTGCCATAATGTCTGCTGCAGTGTTTATCCCGTAAGTGAATACGCGCAAACGTTCAGGCAAAGACAAGTTTCGTGTAATAGGATCATCAGCGCAAATATACAAACCGCCGTTGAGCGAAATATGGCTAGCAAATATCTCGAAGGATTTTATTATTGCTTCAAGACTTGAATAGTGATCCATGTGATCGTTATCAATGTTTGTTATAACACCATATTGTGAATAATATTTTAAAAATGTTGCATCGCTTTCGTCTGCTTCAGCAACAAAAATTCCTGAATCTCCGACAGAAAAATTGCCGTTCAACGCGGCTACGTGTCCACCGATAACTGCCGTTGGCTTTTTCCCTGCTACTTTAAGAACTGTAGCGATCATAGAACTGACAGTAGTTTTACCGTGGCAGCCTGCAACAGCTATGCCAAATTCAGAATCAAGAAAAAGCTCGGCAAGAATGTCTGAACGATGAAAAACAGGGATATTTCTTTCTTTAGCTGCGATTAACTCAGGGTTATCAGCTTTAATAGCAGTTGAAACAACAACTTTAGCTACGTCGGGTGACAAATTTTTAGCACTGTGTCCTATGTAAATTTGCGCTCCATCTTTTGCCAGTTGCTCTGTGCGCACATTTCCCGAAATATCTGAACCGGAAATAGTGTTGCCCTTGCTTAGGTATATACTGGCTAAGCCGCTCATGCCAACGCCGCCGATACCTATAAAGTGCGTTCTGTTATTATCTGCCATTTAAAATACAGCCTCCTTGCAATCTCTTGTCTTTACCGTTTCAAAACTTCTCACTATACATCGGTTGCTAGCCAAGAAATGTTTAGTAAAAACAAAATTGCAATTCCTCTGAGTGAATTTATGCAAAACTAAGGTTAGACAATCTAACATAGTTTGATAAGTTATGCAATAAGTCAGTTTATTTTTTGGGGGTAAAAAGGAGGCACTGCTCGCCGGAAGAATTGAAAACAACGACTGACGGAATTTGCGGACCCTTAAAGCCGTGTGCACG
>JAQVCG010000158.1 GCA_028689875.1 Candidatus Rifleibacteriota bacterium
ATTTAGCATCATTTAAAAGCATTGCGAAATGGTTTTAGAAAATTGCTTAAAAATAAAGTAGAAATACGTCGATAATTCGTATTGGTTTATTATAATAATAGGACGGATTTTGTCTATGACCGTAAGATTTCAAAGAAATAGGCTTTTAATTGGAAAAGAAGCTGCAGATAAGCTAAAGGGTTCTCACGTTGCAGTTTTTGGGCTCGGCGGGGTAGGGTCACACGTGGTTGAGGGGCTTGTCAGGGCAGGTGTTGGAAAACTTACATTAGTAGACTACGATGATATTACTCCTACTAACATTAATCGTCAGTGTTTTGCTTTGACTAACACAATTGGAATTGCTAAGACCGAGGCGGCAGCACGTCGCATTGAGTTAATAAATCCAATGTGCGAAGTTATTCCCGTTAAACGTTTTTATGACTCAGACAATAGTAATGAAATTTTAAATGACAAATATGACGCGGTTGTAGACTCTATAGACTCATTTAATGCTAAGATAGACTTGCTTATTGAATGCAAAAAGCGTAAGATTCCTGTTTTTTCGGCTATGGGGGCCGCGGGAAAACTTGACCCAAGCCAAATTCGGGTTGGTGATATATCTGAAACCACTATTTGCCCGTTGGCAAGACGAGTAAGAAAAATTTTACGCTATTTCAGTGTTGAAAGAGGTATTAAGGTAGTTTATTCTATAGAACCTCCCATATTGCCGTATTCTCACACCGAAATAGAGCCCGAACACAAAGATGCAAAGCCCGGATATGAACGAATGATTATGGGTTCGATCAGCTATATTCCTGCAATATTTGGATTCACATTGAGCGGCATGGTAATTCAGCATTTAACAGGTCTTACAACAGCACGTGAATCTCCCGTCGCAAAAATAAAAAAATAAGCTTATATTGCTATGTGAGACAAAAAAAAGTATCATTAATACTATGAATAAAACTTTTGGCGATGTGATGTCTGTTGATAAATACCTTTTGCATAACTCCGGTTGTGAAGGTGTTTTTGTTATAAGAGGTCGAAGCAAAAACAAAATAATGCTTTTAGACTTAAACGGTCAAATAATAAATCTAGTGGCTGCACCTTACGGTTGCGGACCTAATTTTATACAAGTAAGAAGTCTTCCGCCCGAAGATGTACCTTTGCCCGAAGACGGCTGGGTTTTTGAAAAGGGTGTTTTGACTGTACCCGATGTAATACAACTAAATCTTAATTCTGCACAAAAGTTTGATTCTAACGCATATATTGCGTTAAAAAACTTTCCCGGGCACATGAAAAACGTTATAGGAAGGCGGCTGCGACAACCCGACTGTGCGTTTTTAGGCGAGCTGAAAGAGCCATTAAAAAATTTATCTTTATCAATAAAAGAACACAGACTAGAAAATGTTGACCTTCCGGTTATAGATGTGACAGGGCACGGTAATCGAAGTTTTCCTGCAGGCGATGCCGCATTGTGCGGAATGCTTCTGACAGCACGCTGCTTTGCTTTAGGCGGAAGATTTAAAGAGGTGTGGGCGCAACGTTTAACTATCGAAGTCAGACGTTTTTTACACAGAGCCAGCAATATAGGCAGAAACTGGCTTGAGTATGCTATTTCCGGTCGAATGACCGAGTTGCAGCAGAAGTTTTTCAAAGAGATGATACGGGATATTGAAAACATAGATGAAAGCTTTGTACAAATTGTATCAGAAGACGAATTAATAAATGGACGTGCATTTTTGGCAGGAGTGGAAGTTACTTTAGAGCTTATTAAAAACGGATTCTTTAATAGTTGAATTTGCTCTCAATTCTTAATGTTTTTTTGCCGATAGACCTAAGGATATGGCTTGTTGTATTTAGCCTGATTTACTTATAGGAGATTGGCGAACGATGATGCGACCAAGAATTTGGGTCTTCGCTTTTATTATATTTTTATTTTTTATGTCTTGTGATGTTGCTCACGCAATTATCACAATGAATGTGGGATTTAACCTTACAGACCAAAACGGCAATGGAATAATTAATGTCGGGGACCGTCTTGTTGTAACAGCTAATCTCACCGGAGAAGACGGTGACAACCTTAACAATGTAACTGAAATAAAATGCCGATTTAATACGGCTGTGTCCGGCGCTATTCTTGAGGCAACTTTAACCGGCACCGCTGCACAAAGAAGTTATACCTACAACTTTACCGAAGATACAAATGTAAATTATCAAGCTATAACAAATGTTACTGTTACCGCTACAACTCTTTCTCCGGCAACTATCAATCAATTTACGCTTATAGATCTTTGCCCGCCGCAACCTGCTTCGGTGCAAGTTACCGGACTTTCAAATTTTTCTACAGACCCGGTAAACGGCAGTCCAATTTTCCGTCGTGACTCTACTTTTAAACTTTCGCTTGCAGATTCTAAAGGGCAAACTCTTCCTGCGGCAGGCACAAATGGCACTTCAGCTTTTGTAAACTTAGGTCCCATTGGTGGTATTGCACAGCTTATTCTTACAAGAAACGGTACTGTGCCGAATTTTTCTTTTACGACAGGAACCTTAAACGCATCTGCTTTTAACGAAATTGAAAATGATAATTTGGCTTTGACATATACTATAACAGATAACGTAAACCCAGCCAGAACCGGAGCTTTTCAGAATTTTAAATTTGATAATAAGCCTCCAAAACCCGTCGAAGACAACACGGGCTTTGACACTCAAAAGACCATGCTTACTTTTGGTGACAATATCCTTTTAAGAGCGCAGGTTAATCAATTTGGGTTAGGGGATTTTGTTGATGCAGTTTTAACCTTTACGCCTACAACGGGTGGTTCAGTAACAAGAACATTCAATAATATGGCCATTGACGGGACGGCTGCTCAGGGCGGAACCGTTACATGGCGTGAAACCATAACTGTTGCCTCAGACGCAGCTTTTAATGGAAAAGTTGGTAATCTTTCTGTTACTTACACTTTCAAAGACCTTGCAGGAAACCAGGCTACGGTTACAAAAGCAATGCCTTGTGATTTTAG
>JAQVCG010000159.1 GCA_028689875.1 Candidatus Rifleibacteriota bacterium
TCGGGGCCGTTAGCAGAAAAGCTTGTTTTTCTGTTACAGAAAGAAGTTGCTGAAAAAGCAGCCGCTCAATGCGGTTCAAAAGATTACAGCTATTTCTCGCTTCATACTTCGTTTTTTGCAAAAACTTCTTTGGGCAATACTTACGGACCGGAATCTTTCAGACCAAGACCTAAAATTGATAGCAAAATTCTTATAATTGAACCTTTAAAAATTTCTGAAATAGAAAGGCAAAAACGATTCAATGCCTTAAAGTATGCTTCAATACTATTTAATCAGCGAAGAAAAATGGCTCTGCCTATACTAAAAAAACAGTTTGAACAAAAAAATTGGGAACAGCTTTTCACAGAACTAAGTATTGATTTCAAGGCTAGGCCTGAAAACATCTCCCCCGAACAAATGCTAAAACTTTTTAACTAATAAAAAAAATCACCCTGTAAAGGGTGATTTTTTATTGTTCGTTTTATTCTTCTACAGAGCCTTCAAGAGCTGCTTTGCGAGAAAGATTGACGCGGCCTTGTGAATCTATTTCGATTACTTTAACTTTAACTTCATCGCCGATGTTAACTACATCTTCGACTTTGTTTACGCGTCTGTTTTCAAGCTGGCTGATATGAACCATACCTTCAATGCCCGGTAAAATTTCTACGAAAGCACCAAAATTCATGATTCTCTTAACTTTGCCTATGTAGATTCTGCCCACTTCGGCTTCGTCAGTTACTTCACGAATCATTTTTACTGCCTTTTCGTTAGCTTCAGCATCAGGGCTGACAACTAAAATTCTGCCATCATCGTTAGCTTCGATTTCAACACCGGTTTCTTCGGTAATCTTGCGAATCATTTTACCGCCTGGCCCAATAACATTTCTTATTTTTTCAGGGTCAATTTCGATTGTTACGATTCTAGGAGCAAAAACAGACAGTGAGTCGCGTGGAGTTTGAATTGTTTCTGCCATTTTTCCCAGAATATGTAATCTGCCTTGTTTAGCTTGCGCTAAAGCGGTTTTCATAATTTCAAGAGTAACGCCTATGATCTTGATGTCCATTTGAAGTGCGTTTACGCCATTAGCAGTACCCGCAACTTTAAAGTCCATGTCGCCAAAATGGTCTTCATCTCCGAGAATGTCACTCAAAACTTTGAAATTGTCACTTTCTTTGATGAGACCCATAGCGATACCGGCAACAGGAGCTTTTATGGGAACACCTGCATCCATCATTGCCAAACAGCCTGAACATACCGATGCCATAGAAGAGCTGCCGTTGCTTGACATAATTTCACTTACTACTCTTATAGTGTAAGGGAAGTCATTCGCATCAGGGCAAACCTGTCTTAGTGCTCTTTCGGCAAGAGCTCCATGACCGATTTCACGTCTGCCGGGGCCACGCATTGGTTTGCATTCACCGGTTGAGAAAGACGGGAAATTATAATGAAGTATAAATTTCTTTTTATATTCATCGTCAAGACCGTCAATTACCTGCGAATCGGTGCTTGCGCCGAGAGTTACAACGCCCAAAGATTGAGTTTGACCGCGACTGAACAGTGCAGAACCATGAGTTCTGGGTAAGAACCCTACGGCAGAGCTTATAGGACGAATATCGGTTAAAGAACGACCATCAATGCGGCGTCCTTCTTCCAAGATCATTCTGCGCATTTCATGCTGAATTGCTGACTCCATTATGCGTTTTGCAGCAGCTTTTTTTTCGGCTGCAACTTCTTCGCCTAATGTGGCAACAAGAGTTTCTTGAAGCTTGCTGTCCAATGATCTGAATTTTTCAACGCGCTCTGTTTTTTCGGGGGTAGAAAGAGTGTCTTTGATGTCATTTATCAAAGAATTTACTACTTTTTCTACTTCTGCTTCTGGAGCAGGAACTTGTACAACGGTTTTGGGTTTGCCAATCTTTGCGGCAAGTTCTTTTTGTGCTGCAGAAAGCTTTTTGATGTTTTCATGAGCAAAACCGAGAGCTTCGAGTAATTCATCTTCTGAAACTTCGCATGAACCTGATTCAACCATTGTAATAGCTGAAGCAGTTCCTGCTACGGTCATGTCGATGGTGCTCTTTTCAAGTGATTCATGAGAAGGATTCAAAACGAGCTTACCGTCTATCTTACCGACTCTTACTGCTGAAATAGCATCAACTAAAGGAATTTCTGATACCATTAGTGCAGCGCTTGCAGCATTAATTGCAAGAATATCAACCGGGTTAATTTTGTCATATGACAAAACGTAAACCGCTACCTGGATGTCATTGTAATAATACTCTGGAAACATCGGGCGCAAAGGTCTGTCGATAAGACGGCAGGTCAAGATCTCTTTGGTTGTGGGGCGTCCTTCACGTTTAAAGAAACCACCGGGAATTTTACCGGCAGCATAGGTTTTTTCAAAATAATCTACCGTTAAAGGAAGAAAATCATTACCTTCTCTGGCTTCTTTGCTCGCGACAACTGCCGCAAACACAACGGAATCACCCGAACGAACAACAGCGGCGCCGGATGCTTGTTCGGCTAACATACCGGTTTCAAAGGTTACACTTTGAGAGTTCTGTGATTCGAGATCACAAGCTACGATTTCAAATTTTTGCATTACTTCCCCTTATTAGCGGCGCAGACCGAGCTTTTGAATTAAGGCCAAATAACGTTCATTGCTTTTGCCTTTGAGATAAGAAAGGTGGCGCTTACGAGCACCAATCATTTTTAAAAGACCACGTCTTGAATGGTGATCTTTGGGATTCTTTGCAAAATGTTCAGACAAATTGTTGATACGTTCAGTTAAAAGCGCTACCTGAACTTCTGGTGAACCAGTATCTTTTTCTGACAGTTTGTTGTTGTCGATTACCTTTTGTTTAGCATCTTTAGAGATTGACATTTAAATACTCCTTTGAATTAAGTTGCAAAACCAAGCATTTCCTCTTCGGGAGAAACCTAGCTGAGCATAC
>JAQVCG010000058.1 GCA_028689875.1 Candidatus Rifleibacteriota bacterium
GTAAACCAAAATATTAAACTTTCACCAATCGACTATGCACAAAAAGAATATCTAGACGCATACAACGATTATGTAAGACTCCTTAGAGAAAGCGGCCCACAAACAATTGACACACTGCAGGCTCTGGCCATTTATCAAAAAAAATACCAGATTTATCAAATGCTTCTTAAGGCTACCGAAAAGAAATAAACCAAAACCAATCGTAGTAAGGCTTTGCTTTTTTAACTTGAAATAAAAAGGCAAGTTGTGGTATAATGCGGAAATTCATGAGAGTATGGGAAAGGGGCTCACTTATATAATGAAAACCGTTCTTGAAAAGGGGCAGATTTTTTATCAGGGGAAATTCCAGAATTTAGAAAAACTGGTTATCGAAAAAGGCAAAATTACAGAAATAAACCTTGTCTCAGCTAAACCCAAAAAAGGCAAAGCTGCACCGGCTACAAAAAAGAAATCACCAGAAGCCGATAACATTGTAAATTGCGAAGGTAAATTTATATTACCGGGCTTTATCGATGCGCACACTCACATTAGTCTTGAACAAGACGGTATTGGACAATCAGACTCCGACACAAACGAAGTGTTTGGTCTGGTAACTCCGCAAGTAAGAGCTTACGATGCCGTTAAAATGCGCGACAATTGCTTCAAAGAAGCAGTAGAAGCAGGCATAACAACCGTTATGATAGCTCCGGGCTCAGCAAACCCAATTGGCGGCCAGTGCTGTATAGTTAAAACCGTTGGCAAAATTGTTGATGAAGCCTGTGTTAAAGAATCAGCCGGCCTAAAAATGGCTTTTGGCGAAAATCCAAAAAGAGTATACGGCGATCAAAAAAAATTCCCATCAACCAGAATGGGCACTGCTGCAGTCATAAGAGAATGGCTGATGAAAGCACAAGATTACCTGAAACGCAAAAAAACAAAAGAATTTAAAGACAGAGAAATCAAACTTGAAGCTCTGTTACCTGTTATTGAAGGCAAAACTTCAGTCAGAGCACATGCACATCAAGCTGATGATATTATTACCGCTTATCGTATTGCCCAAGAATTTAATCTCGACTTAATATTTGACCATTGCACCGAAGGACACCTTATTGCCACTGAACTCGGCAAGTGGAAAGCAAAAGCAGTCGTTGGGCCCACAATGGTTACACGAAAAAAAGTCGAATTACGCAACAGATCTTACAAGACAGTTGAAACTCTTATGGACGAAGGATGCTTAGTAGCAATAACTACAGACCACCCTGTTATGCCAATAGATTCACTTAATGTTGCCGCTGCAATATGTGTTAAACACGGCCTCGACGAAGATAGAGCAATAAAAGCAATCACAGAAAACCCCGCAGCAATACTTGGTCTTGAAAAACGACTCGGTAAACTCGAAGTTGGCTTTGATGCTGACATAGTTATCTGGAAGACTCACCCTCTTGACGCTAGATCACAACCCGAACAGGTTTATGTCGACGGTAATCGTGTCGTTTAAAGGCTTATATAATGGCTACTATTTTCAATAATGTAAGAATTAACATGAACGGAAAGTTTTTTCCGGGTCAAAAAGTTCTAGTTGAAAACGGCAAAATAAACATGGTCGGCTCTAGCATTTTCAAAAATGTTGAAAATGTAATTGAGTGCGAACAAAGATATCTTGTGCCCGGCTTGATAGATGCCCACACACACCTTGGCCTCGCAGAGCCGGGCGACAAATTATCTGATATTACCGAAAGTGAACTGCCGATTACTCCTCAACTAAGACCACTAGACGGAATTCGAATGCACAGCCGTGCACTTGAAGACGCGCGAAGAGCCGGCATCACCACCTGTATGGTTTGCCCCGGCTCCGATTCTCCAATTGCCGGTATTTGTTCAATCCTTAAAACTAACGGAAACTCTGCTGATGTAGGTCTGATAGTTGAACAAGCCGGAGTTCTTATGTCCTTTGGAGAAGAACCAAAAGGCAGAGCAAAAAGTTATAGACATGAACTTAGCACATCAATGGGGCTTACCGCCTTAATACGCGAAACCATAATGAAAGCCCAAGACTATAACATTGCAAAACAAAATAAAAAAATTGTTAAAGACCGTGAAATTGACATGGAAGCCCTTTTACCTTTAATCAAAGGTGAAGTGCCCATGAGAGTCTCGGCGCACAGAGCCGAAGATATTCTTTCGGCAATAAGAATAGCAGAAGAATTCGAACTTAAAATAATCATTGAGCATGGAACTGAAGCTCACCTTATTGCACCGATACTCGCCGAAAAGCAAATACCGGTTGTAATTGGCCCTACTCTCGTGCCTAAACTAAGACACGAACTAAATGAAAAAACATTCGAGGGAGCTAAAATTCTGGCTGACGCAGGTGTAGATATTGCTCTTACCTGTGATTATCCCGGGCTTCCCATAGAAACCCTCAGAGTCGCCGCTGCAATGGCTGTCCAATATGGACTTGATGAAAAAATTGCTTTAGCAGCAATCACAGAAAATCCGGCTAAAATACTTGGTATTGACGAAAGAATAGGAAAAATTAGAAAAGGCTACGATGCCGATTTGGCTCTATTCTCCGGACATCCACTCGATATCAGATCTAAACTTGAAGCCTTGTGTGTTGACGGCGATTTGTTCATTTTCTCTGATAAAATTAGAATCGAAGATTAATTAAAAGCGCAATATACTGATTATATTGTCGGATCAACATAAGTAAACTTTATACTGACATTGTTGAGATAGTTTATATTATTTGATAATGATGAACTAAAAACGACATATTTTTTGTAATTGCGCTTATTTTTATATACTGCTGTATCAGTATCTGTTTTTGCAAATATATCAAATCCATCGTTTTTATTATTCACTAAACTACCTGATAATATATCACCGGATATTTTTGTAAATGTAACTTTTTTCATTATTTAACCCTTATTGATTAAAAAACACCCCGATTACCGTTTTGCCGATAATCGGGGTATTTATTCTTTAGTTACTGCCGATTATTCGTCGTCAGAACCGTCTTCAGACTCTGCAATCTCAGGTTCAGGCCTGGTCATGAAAAGTTCTTCTTCAAGTTCTTTCAGATCGTTATCTTCAGCTTCAGCAACAGTTTTGAACAGATCTTCAGTCGGCTCTTCAGTAGTCTCAATTTCAACTGGAAGATTCTTGTAGGCGATATTTCTGTTAACAGATAAACCGGTACCTGCAGGAATTAACTTACCAATAATGAGATTTTCTTTTAAGCCCTTCAAATAGTCAACTTTAGACTTAATAGCAGCCTTAGTCAAAACACGTGTTGTTTCCTGGAACGATGCAGCAGATATGAAGCTATCGGTGGTCAATGACGCTTTGGTAATTCCCTGAATCATGGGAACGCCCATCGGCGGTCTTTTGCCCTTTTCAACCAACCTTGAAACTCTTTCTTCAAATCTTCTTACATGAACTGATTCATTCGGCAAGAATTCTGAATCGCCAGACTCTGTGATGACTACTTTTCTAAGCATTTGTCTTACAATGATTTCAACGTGCTTGTCATTGATGCTAACACCTTGGTCACGGTAAACGCGCTGAATTTCATCCATCAAATATCTTCTTACAACAGGCAAACCAACAACTTTTACAAGTTTTTTTGAGAAGACTTTACCATCGGTAATAGAATCCCCTGCTTCAATATATTCGCCGTCATGTACAACTAAGCCGGCTGAACCCAATTGAGCTCTGATCGGTTTTTCTAAACCGGTGCTCGGATCTATTATTGTTACAGAGTTACCGGTAATGTGAACCACTCCGGATTCTTCAGAAATAACAGATTCTTTTTTCGGCTTTCTGACTTCAAACAATTCTGCAACGCGAGGCAGACCCTGAATGATGTCTGTGGTTTTTCTGCTTGATGCACCCCACTTAGCCAAAATTTCACCTTTTTTAACTTTTGCGCCATCTTCAATTCTTAATTCTGCGCCGTCAAGAACCTGATGAGATTCACCGGGCTGAACAATAATGCTCTTAATGGTGCTCTTTAGTTTTCCTTCTTTTGAATCATGATCTAACAATACAACACCCTTATTTTCGGCCTTTAATATAGCTAGAACTTGATCTTCTCTGATTTCCTGTCCGTCTTCAACCAATATAGAACCGCTTGAAGCCATTTCTTTTGTCAAAGTATATTTCTTTTCATGAATTACACGCTGTGTAATTCTGATACCCTGAGTGCCGTCTGAATCTTCAATTCTGGTATAAGATTCAAAAGGTATCGGAGCTATTGTCAATTCAGCGCCCTTAACGACAGAAGGCGGGAACTTAAGGCTGAGTGAAGCCGGATAACTGAATTCAACACCGCTGTAAACAAGTATTTTGTCAATTATTTCTTCACAGATAATCTTATTATATCCATAAATGTAGTTAACTTTACCGTTGATTTCACTCGCCATAGGTTCAATATCAGTAACAAGTTTATCGCCAGCTTTTACAAGGGAGCCATCACTAACAACTACATTTGATCCCGAAGGAACAGGGTACTGAACTTTCATGCCGTCTTCGCCGATAATGTTAACTGCTTCTTGTTCGCCGTGTAACACATACGCATCGCGAATTGCATATCGATTTTCTTCGATAATTGCATACAAGGTTTCATCTACAACAGTACCTGATTCTGCGTAAATTTCTTCAGTATCTCTGTTGATAAGAGCACGAGCCAATGTCGCACCATTAATCAAATCAACATTTTCTACCAAATTAACACGCATTTCAGAATTAATTTTTGTTAATTCAATGGTTCCATCAATTTCAGCTTGTATAACGAGCTTGGTTGTTAATTCTCCATTTTCTTCCACATCGCCGCCATTAGGAACTTTGCAATTTTCCTTAGGTCTTAAAATAACTCCGCGAGGAACGTTGTATTCGATTTCATTTTTAACAATTACACGTTTGCGGTCAAGAGTTTTATTCGCTGCGCTCTTTTCGCTAATTACACGAACCAAACCGCTTATTGGAGCAGCAAGCATAAGAGTTTTATTCTGCTCATCTATAGCCGCATTGATATCGCCCTTGAATTCGTATTCTTCTTCAGCTTCTTTAGATACGCTGATTTTTGTTTTATTCGAGCTTATAGAAACGGTTCCGCCTACTTCACTGATTACAGAAAGCAATTTCTGACCGGGGAATACGCCATCGCCGTTTTTAACATTAAGAATAAGACCTGAACTTTTAACGGTAGCTTCTTTTGCTTCTTTGACACCCTTTGGCAAAGAATATTCAACTCTTTGTCCCTGTTTGTCATCAGTCGGGAATATGAAGATCATACCGTTATCACTTATTACCTGCTGATTCTTAATTCTGATGTTTTCAAACTTAGCTATACCTTCCATTCTTGAAATGGCTGCGTGAGACTGAGCAGAAATTTCTGCAATCAAGTTGCCGGCATGTATAATTTCGTTGTCTTCAACACGTAATACGGCGCCCTGAGGAATTTTATAATCTTCAATGATGAAGTCCTTAGTGACCATATTAAATTCTTGAGTAAGAATTTTGATAACACCGTTTTCAGAAACAACCATACCATCTTTTAGTTCAATGCCATCGTAAATTACTTCACCTGTATAACCGGTAACAATATTGTTCGGATTATATTCAGCCAAAGGAGAACCCGGAGTTACTTTAGCACCCGGTTCAATTTTCATTTCTGAACCAACCGGAATGTGAACTCTGTCTTTTCTGCCCTTCTGGCCTTCGATTGTAAGATGACCGCCAATAACAACTGTTCTTAAGCTTGCGCCAAATTCTGTCTTATCAAATGTTTCTTGACCTGAACCGATTTCAAATTTTGATCTATCAGATACTTTAGTGAGTTTTAATGAATCAAAACGTGCAACACCGGTGCTTCTTGATTTAATATAAGATCTTTGTGCAAGAGCAACGCCGCCCAAGTGGAAGGTTCTCATTGTGAGCTGAGTGCCCGGTTCACCGATTGACTGAGCTGCAATAATACCTACAGCTTCACCAATATCAACACGCTTACCGGTTGCAAGGTCAGCGCCATAGCAGCATTGACAAATACCAACTTTTGAACGGCATGTTAGAGGTGAACGCATTACGATTCTACTTCTGATTTTACATTCATTAAAGCCGCATTCCTGCATTCTATTCAAAACATATTCATTCAAAGGTCTGTCAGGGCGAAGGATCAATCTGTTTGTCTTAGGATCAATTATTTGTTCTGCACAAATCATTCCAACCTTAAGCTTGTTAAAGTTTAGAGTAAATTCGCAGTTTTCTTCAATAGCCTTAGCGATTTCATCTGTGCAATACAAACCGGCTTCTGTAACAACTTCTTCATTGCCTACAGTTAATTCTAACGGCTTATTGGTTTCGGGGTTAACAATCGGCTTAGCCAAAATTCGACCCGAAATTCTGTATCTGATCGGAACCATGATATCATCAATCATGATGTTATTTGAAGTGCGGTTTTGGCGAATAGGAGATACTTCAACGCCTAACTCTGAACCACAATCAAAATTCGTAATAACAACGTCATGAGAAACGTCAACAAGACGACGGGTCAAGTAACCTGAGTCGGCTGTGCGAAGTGCAGTATCAACCAAACCTTTTCTTGCGCCGTATGTTGAGATGAAATATTCAGATTGGTTCAAGCCTTCTCTGAAGTTTGACTTAATCGGGAAAGCCAAGATATCTCCGCGAGGATTCGACATAAGACCGCGCATAGCTGCCAACTGACGAATCTGTTGCATGTTACCGCGGGCTCCTGAGTAAGCCATCATGTAAACTGAATTATATTCACCCAAGCTTTTGGTTGATTCAAACTTTTGAACCAAATCATCTGTAACGTCTTCTGTTGTTTTCGTCCAAATGTCAACTTCAGCTTGTTTTCTTTCATCACGTGTAATTTCGCCTTTTTCCCATCTTTCGCGAATCTTTAACACTTTTCTGTCTGCTTGTTCAAGAATTTCACGTTTTTTGGGCGGATCAATCATATCTACGATCGAAATTGTCAAGCCGCTTACAGTTGCATATCTAAAGCCTAAATCTTTAAGCTTGTCTAGTGATTCGCCAACTTCTGTAAGAGAATATTCTTTGAATAGACGTTTGATCAAGCTTGAAACAGTACCCTTTTTGACCTGAACGTTTTGATATGGGAAATCAGGTGGTAAGTTATCATTGAATATAACGCGCCCAACCGTTGTTCTGAAATAACGGTCGCGGGTAGTTTCATTCTTACCAGGCACTTTATCTTTGCCTTCCATTACAAAGAGATTTTTTCTCATGTAAATGGGATAAAGCAAATTGAAGCTGCCTGTTTCAAATGCATTACGTGCTTCTTCAATTGTTCCAAAGATTTGCGGTTTAAATATTTTAACCGTATCGATCTTTGCTTTGTTAAGCAAATCAATAACTTCTTTTGAATCTATTTCTGTGTATTTTGGCAATTTTTCTGAAATATCTTCTGCTAATCTGAAGTTGCACGGTCTGCCTTCATTAAGAAGCAATTCATCCCATTTTGTACCCTTGGAAAGTTTAAAGGTCTGGGTCGGATAATCATCACCTTCGGGTTTTTCGATTGTTAGATAGAAAAGTCCGATGGTCATGTCTTGAGTCGGGTTAGAGATAGGATTACCATCAGCAGGTTTCAATATATTGTTACTTGAAAGCATCAACATACGAGCTTCAACCTGTGCGTCAAGCATCAAAGGTACGTGAACCGCCATCTGGTCACCATCAAAGTCTGCGTTGAAAGCGGTACAAACCAGAGGATGAATTCTGATAGCTTTGCCTTCGATTAAAACGGGTTCAAATGCTTGAATACCAAGTCTGTGAAGAGTTGGAGCGCGGTTCAAAAGAATGGGATGGTGTTTGATTACTTCTTCGAGTATGTCCCATACTTCATCTTTTTCTCTTTCAATCATTTTTTTGGCGCTCTTTATGTTTGCTGCCAAGCCCTTTTGCTGCAATCTATGCATTACAAAAGGTTTAAACAATTCAAGTGCCATTTTCTTTGGCAAACCTGCTTGATGAAGTTTAAGATTCGGACCAACTACGATAACTGAACGGCCTGAGTAGTCAACGCGCTTACCTAACAAGTTCTGGCGGAAGCGGCCCTGTTTACCTTTGAGCATGTCAGTCAAAGACTTGAGAGGTCTGTTGTTCGGACCGGTAACAAGTTTACCGCGACGACCGTTATCAATTAGCGCATTAACTGCTTCTTGAAGCATGCGTTTTTCATTCTTGATAATGATATCAGGAGCCTGTAATTTTATTAAGCGTTTAAGACGATTATTGCGGTTGATAACACGACGATAAAGGTCATTAAGGTCCGATGTAGCAAAACGACCACCGTCCAACTGTACCATCGGGCGCAAATCGGGTGGAATAACAGGAACAACATCCAAAATCATCCATTCGGGGCGGCTCACTGAACGAGAGAACATCTTGACCAGTTCCATGCGCTTCAAAAGATGCGTGCGTTTGGTGCCTGTTGAGGTTCTGAGTTGTTCAGCAAGTTCCTTTTCAAGACGAACGAGATCTATTTCGGCTAATAACTCTTTAATAGCTTCTGCACCCATCTTTGCAGTGAACATGTCACCGTATTTTTCGCGTAATTCGCGATAACCCATTTCGCCTGCTGATCCTTCTTCAGGAAGCAATTGCTTCTTTGATAAAGGTAGGTTGCCCGGATCAATTACGATGTAGCTCTGAAAATATAATACTTTTTCAAGATCACGTGCTGAAATATCAAGCAATAATGCGATGTAGTTAGGACTTCCCTTTGAATACCAAATGTGGCCTACAGGAGTAACAAGCTGAATATGCCCCATTCTTTCGCGTCTGACTGCTGATTTTGTTATTTCAACATTACATCTTTCGCATACGATACCACGATAGCGAATGCTTTTATATTTGCCGCAGAAACATTCCCAATCCTTTTGAGGACCAAAAATTCTTTCGCAAAACAAACCGTCGCGTTCTGGTTTATGAGTTCTATAGTTAATGGTTTCGGGCTTCTTTACTTCACCGTATGACCACGATCTAATTTTTTCGGGAGAAGCGATGCTAATTTGTAGAGCATCAAATTTATCCATATCTAACATATTATATAATGTCTCCTTCCTTATATCCCGGGTTGGCCTTATTCTTCATCTTCATCGGTACTGTCATCATCATCGTCAGAATCATCAGACATATCTTCGGTTAAAAGATCGTCATCAATGTCTTCCGAATTATCTTCCATCCAGTCTTCTTCTGAGTCTGCCGCTATGATCTTTTCGCCACCCTCATCAATGCGCACTTCTTGTGCGTCTTTCTTGAGGTCCATCTGAAGGCCGAGACTCTGGAGTTCAGACAAAACAACTTTAAATGATTCCGGGATACCGGGCTTCATCAATGTTTTACCTTTAATAATTGTTTCATAAACCTGAACGCGCCCTTCAACGTCGTCCGATTTTACAGTAAGAACTTCTTGCAATACGTGAGCTGCACCATAAGCTTCAAGCGCCCAAACTTCCATTTCCCCGAAACGTTGTCCACCGAATTGAGCTTTACCACCCAAAGGTTGCTGTGTTACAAGGCTGTATGGGCCGGTTGAACGAGCGTGCATCTTGTCGTCTACAAGGTGGTGCAGTTTTATGAAATACATAATACCGACCATAACCTTTTTATGGAAAGGTTCACCGGTTCTTCCATCATATAATGTGGCTTTACCTTCAATATCAACCAAATGCAACGGGTCACGATCATAAACTTCTTTCAACTGCTGCATTACGAACTCTTCGTTCTTAATTTCTTTACCGTTGATCATTCTGCCTTTGTTGAATACAGAAGTCATATATCGGCAATTCTGATGTTCAGCAGCCCAACCTAAGTGGGTTTCGAGAACCTGACCAACGTTCATTCGTGAAGGAACGCCCAATGGATTAAGAATAATGTCTACAGGTCTGCCGTCGGCCAAATAAGGCATGTCTTCCGCAGGAACTATGCGAGAAATAACACCCTTGTTACCGTGTCTACCGGCCATTTTGTCGCCGACAGTGATTTTTCTTTTTTGAGCTACAAATACACGAACAAGCTTATTAACGCCATAAGGCAATTCGTCGCCGTTATCTCTTGAGAAAACCATAACGTCTACGATTTTACCCTTTTCGCCGTGAGGAACAGTCAATGAAGTGTTTCTTACTTCTCTGGCTTTTTCACCAAATATAGCTCTGAGCAATTTATCTTCTGCAGTAAGTTCGGTTTCTCCCTTAGGAGTGACTTTACCAACAAGAATATCACCGGCTTCAACTTCTGCACCTATTCTGATGATTCCGCCTTCATCCAAGTTCTTAAGAGCTTCTTCACCAACGTTAGGTATGTCGCGTGTGATTTCTTCAGGCCCTAATTTAGTGTCTCTGGCATCAATTTCATATTCTTCAATGTGAATTGAAGTAAATACGTCGTCAGTAACCATTCTTTCTGAAAGAATGATGGCGTCTTCGAAGTTATAGCCTTCCCAGGGCATAAATGCGATAAGTGCGTTGCGACCCAATGAAAGGTCTCCACCGCTTGTGGCAGGACCGTCAGCAAGAACAGTGCCCGGTTTCACTTTATCGCCAATCTTAACTATAGGAATTTGATTGATACAAGTTCCCTGGTTAGAACGCAAGAATTTCTGCAATCTATAGGTGTCAACAGATTCTTGTTGAAGTCTTATTTCATCACATATACTCTTTATTTTTGACAAATATGTAATATCAAGTGTCTGACCGGCTTCAATAATGATTTCACCCGTAAGTGAGTCTACGATTGTATCCATCACTTTGCGGCCCTGATATTTTCTGAAAGACGCTTCGGTTACAGCAATGCGTTCATCATCCTTGCGTCTGCTGGCGCGTTTTACTTTAACGCAATCTGCATCAACATAACATACTGTCCCGGCGCTTCTTGAAAGAACGACAGCGCCTGAGTCATGTGCTGCAATTGATTCTAAGCCGGTTCCAACCAGAGGAGGTTCGGTTTTGATCAAAGGAACAGCCTGGCGTTGCATGTTCGTGCCCATCAATGCTCGGTTAGCATCATCGTGTTCCAAAAAAGGAATCAAAGCTGAAGCTACGCTGACCATTTGCAAGGGCGAAAACTTAATGTATTCAATTTCGTTCTTCGGCAAATAATCAAATTCATAGTCATCACTGAAATATTTGGCCGGAACCATATCTTGAGCGATACGATTCTTATCATCAATCAAACAGTCAGGTTGGGCTATGACATATCTGTCTTCTTCATATGCATCTTTATATTCAATATCGTTGTAAGAAATTTCACCGGTGTTCGGGTCTACCTTACAAAGAGGTGTTGTCAAGAAACCATAATCATCAACTCTGGCAAAAACTGCTAAGCTTGCAATCAAACCGGCATTCGGACCTTCAGGAGTTTCAATCGGGCAAATTCTGCCGTCATGTGTCGGATGAACGTCACGAACTTCAAAACCGGCTCTATCTCGCTTAATACCACCGGGCCCGAGAGCTGAAAGTCTTCGTTTGTGTGTAAGCTCTGCCAAGGGGTTATTCTGATCCATGAACTGTGAAAGCTGTGAACTGCCAAAGAATTCATCAACAACAGCTGAAACAGGTCTTGTGTTGATGAGAAGTTGAGGAGTATAACTGTCAAGATCGTGGATGGTCATTCTTTCTTTGATTACACGTTCCATGCGTGTTAAAGAAATTCTGAATTGATTTTGCAACAATTCGCCGCAGCGGCGTATGCGTCTGTTAGAAAGATGGTCAATATCATCAAGTCTGCCGATGCCATTGCTTAAATCAACCAAATATCTGATTACGCCAACAATGTCTTCTACAGAAAGAACTCTGTCTTTTTGAATTTTAACAGAATCAAGATTCAATTCTAAAATTCTGCTATATGCTTCTTCAGTTATTTCTTGGCCCTGTTCTACAATGATCTCACCGCTAGTTGTGTCAACTACAGATTCAAACGCGATTCTGCCAAGAAGATCCACAATTCCAAGACCTACATCTGAAAGTCTGATTTCGGCACATTTGGGGTTAAACATTATGCGATAACCGCGCAAATCTTCGCCGATTCTTATGTACGAAGGCATCTGCAAAGCTTCGATTTCAGAAGCTGCTGCTTTAGAAATCTTTTCGTCACCCTTAACAAGAACTTTTTTGGTTGCCGGGTTTACGATATCTTTGAATGCAATTTGTTCTGAAAGACGATCAACCAGGCGCAATTTTTTATCAACCTTATAGCGGCCAACATCACCTAAGTCATATTTCTTTGAGTCAAAGAACAGACCTTTGATCAGGCCTCTTGCGTTTTCTTCTACGAACAAATCGCCCTGTCTTAGTTTGCTGAATATAGCTTTTAATGAGTCTGTAACAGCTTTATTGATCTTATCTTCGCCTTCAAGTGCGCTAACGCTTTGCTTGTCATACTTTAATGAGCTGGCAATGGTTTCATTGTTATCGAAAAGCTCCATTATCTTTTCATCATCGCCATAACCAAGTGTTCTCAAGAAAGTTGTGATAGGAATCTTACGTTTTCTGTCAAGACGAACAAAAATAGCGTCTTTCATAAGGTCAAGTTCAAATTCCATCCAAGCTCCGCGATATGGAACGATCTTTGCGGAATACATTTTTTTACTTCTGTTGAAGCTGTAATATACGCCGGGTGATCTGTGAAGCTGACTTACGATAACTCTTTCTGCACCGTTAATAATAAAGGTGCCGCGTTCTGTCATACAGGGAAGATTAACTAAGAAAATTTCCTGTTCTTTTACTTCACCGGTCTGCTGCATTATCAGCTGAACGCGAATGCTTAAAGGGATAGAATAAGTTAAGTCTCTTTTTCTGCATTGATCAGGACTGTTTTTAACTCTAAATGGAGTTTCACCGATAAAAGCGATCTCACAATCTTTTTCTGCAAAACTGCAGTCATCAAATAAACATTTCTTTCTCAATTTGAGCTGCGGACAATTCTTACACATCGGAAGACCGAGGTTGTAATCATTATATTCAAGGCAGAGATTGCCGACGTAGTCTTGAATCGGGAAAACTTCTCTGAATACTTCTTCGAGACCCTGTTTTTCTCTTTTAGACGGTTCTTTCCCCGCTTGGAGAAACCACTCGAAAGATTTTAACTGAATGTCGATCAAGTTAGGTATGTGCTCGAATAACCTTTCTCTCGCCATCAGATACTTCTTGGCTACAGGCTGCTGCTTTGTCACCATAATTCTGCCTTGCTCCTTAACTTTTTATGCATTTGCTGCTTTCGCAGCTATATAGAAACCAACAAAAAACAAACGAGTGCAACGCGGCTTTACCGCATCACACTCGCATTTTGTACAGTAAGACTTGTTCGAGAGAAACGTTGAAAAGAAAAATCAAACTTTTTATTGTATAGAACTAGCAATGCGCGCTTTTCTCCGAACACCAAATTAATTGCAATTACGTCCCTTCATTAGGGGTGTATGATTGTAACACACGATA
>JAQVCG010000059.1 GCA_028689875.1 Candidatus Rifleibacteriota bacterium
ACAATCAACAAAAAAGCAAGATGTTTAAAGTGTCTCATTTGGGTCTCCTTGTGTAAGTTACTCTCTAAATTTTAGTTTGCTCTTACATAACATACTACACTAGTTTAAAAAAAGTTTCATTTATTTTTATTATATCAAAATTTTACTTTTTAGTTGTCGATAATTAGTTTAGTTTAAGTATTGAGGTAGAAATATTATGGATAAAAAATCGAGTGAATTTCTGTTCAGGCTTTTAAGAACTCATTCTCCATCAGGTGATGAAGCGGAATACCAAAAAATATGGGCAGAATACGTTAGAGATTTTGCTGAAGTGACTACCGACGAAGTTGGTAATGCTATAGGTATATTGAATAAAAAAGCCAAGTTCAAAATTATGCTTGCCGGACATTGTGATGAAATTAGCATGATGGTCAGCGATATAGATGAAAAGGGTTTTGTTTCTTTTGTTAAAGCCGGTGGTATAAATGCAACGCTTATTCCCGGATTAAAAGTTGAGATAAGAGGTTCCTCAAATAAAATTATACCGGGTGTAATAGGTTTTAACTTAAAAGAAAGAAAAAGCGATGATGAAAAGCATTCTTGTGGTGATTACTTCATAGATTGCGGATATGATAGTGATAAAGAACTAAAAAAACTAATAAGAGTCGGTGATTATATTGTTTATAAAAGCGAGCCTGAAATAATTGGAAAAGATAGGCTTGTATGCAAGGGGCTAGATAATAAAACCGGTTCTTTTATAGTAGCCGAGATTTTGCGAAAACTAAGTAAGAAAAAATTAGCTGTTGGTGTTTATGCTGTCAGTACAACTGGTGAAGAAACAAATATGCGCGGGGCACATGCTGCAGCTTCTAAAATAGCTCCCAATATGGGTATTGCCTGTGACGTAACTTTTAATACAGATTTGCCCGAAGAAGGATGCTCTCATGCTAAAGTGTTTTTTGAAAAGGGCCCTGTGATTTCAGTTGGAAGCCCCGTTAATAGAAGAATAAATAAAATTATTGAAGATACGGCCAAAAAACTAAACATGAGCCTACAAATTGAACTGTCGCCCGATAGAACCCATACAGATGCTGACAAGATAATGTTTGCGAATACAGGAGTTCCGGTGGCGCTTCTGTCATTGCCTCTTAGATATATGCATTCTCCTGTTGAAATGGCGTCGCTAAAAGATATTGACGAGATCATAGATCTGCTTGCTGAAATGATAGCAGAGCTTACCGGCAATGAGGATTTTAGGCCTGTTGTTATTTAATAGCTTTTCTTATGACAGGCGTGATTTCTTCGTAGCCATGCAAAATATTAGGATCTTTGGGGTATAGCACTGTTCTCAATGATTCTTTCAAGTTTCTTGGCGAGGCACCTTGAAGTATTTTCTTGTAAACATCAGGCTCATCTTCTACCCAGGCGCCTCCGATAATGTCTACGCCGAAATCGAACAAAGCCGAGCTCAACGGGACTGATGGTCCGACGATAATTATTATTGAGCCCGGCTTTTTAAATTTTAAAAGACCTTCGAGGGTATCGTTGAGACAGGTAACCCCTGTTATAGCTACTACATCAGATTTTGGGATTATATTTACAGCTTCTTCTGCCGGATAATCGCCTTCTTGCGGACGTTTTTCGAGAACATAAAATTCGGAAGCACTTTGTTTAATTGCTTCTGTATGAGGAAAATGTCCAACCGTTGACACTACTTTGTTTTTACCTAAACTTGCAGCAAGTTCAAGTGCATTACCCAGAAAATACTTCTTGCCGTTCAGCGGTATGGCTCCGTTTACTGCAGCTACCGCGAAAGAGCGTTCAATACCTTGAAGAGAGTCTGTCCAAGATAGTATTTGTTCAAGCCCAAGAGTTTCAATTTCTCCGAGGTGAGATACGGGCAGATGCTCTTTGAACTCAAATACTCTTTCATCGCTTAAAGTCATGCAAGTGCCAAGTCTTTGAGATTTGAGCATTGTCATATGCGCGCCGGTGGCTACGCAGCTAATCGGATAATTATATACTTCTTGTGAAATTGTAGATTTGATTGCGTCAAGTAGTAGCGACACTTTATCCTCCATTGCCCGTATAGTATTATTTAATATTGTAAGATATTGCCTATTAAAAAACAAGAATAAAATATGCAGTAGATATGCAATTCTGAATAAGCTATTCTTGGCATTGACAAGAGCAAGTAAATCTGTGCATAATTACAAAATTCTAACCTAGGAAGTGCAACTTGATCGGTATAACCTTTATTGGCTCAGGAAGCAAAGGAAATTCCGCTTTACTTGAGCTTGGCGAAAGCTGTTTTCTTCTTGATGCAGGATTTACATGCCGTCGAATAATAGATTTTCTTGCCGAGCGAAACATTGATGGTAACGAATTAAACGGGATTTTTATAACACATGAGCATGAGGATCACATCAAAGGTCTTAGAGTTTTGTTGAATAGATATCCACAATTGTCTGTTTATGCTACAAGCGGCACTATTTTGGGTATAAAGAGTAAAGGGATAGAAATCAAAAACTCAGTTGAGATCAATCCCGGTAAGAGCATTAACATAAACGGTTGTGATTGTGTTGCCTTTAATGTTCCGCATGACGCTAATCAGCCTGTTGGCTTCAGATTTTCTCATAATGGCGATGTAATGTCGATTGCCACGGACCTGGGTCGAGTAACTCCAGAGGTGTTAGAGTATTCAAAAGGCTCTGATATATTATGTTTAGAAAGCAATTATGACAGTGAAATGCTTCGTTTTTGTTCTTATCCGTCGTGGTTAAAAAGCAGAATAAAGGGACCTAATGGTCATTTGCCCAATGAGGGGGTTCGCGGTATTCTTTCAAAAATGGATAAGCCGCCTGCAGGTTTGGTTTTGATGCATTTGAGTCAAGAATCTAATACTCCCGATTTGGCGAGACGTTCTCTGGTTCCGTTTATTGAAAACTCAAAGGACGATTATCGAAACACTAAAATTGTTGTTGCCTCACAAGATTTTGCCAGTGAAAGGATTTTTATTAATCAAAATCCATGAAGATAGAAATATTTATGCCGGGTAAAATATCAGATAAGCCCTATCAAAAATTAATTGATCAATATCTTGAAAGATGCAATGGAAGACTTTCTGTTGATTTGATATGTTGCAAAAATCAAGATGAGCTTGTTAAGAGAGCCGGGAACAAAGAATGTGTTGTTTTGCTTGATGAATATGCTGAATGCAAAGGCACCAATGATTTTACAAAATGGCTTGAAAAGAAGATAAATTCGGGAATCAACAATGTTACTTTTTCTCTTGGCGCGGCAGAGGGGCATGATCCAAGGATGCGCACTATTGGCAAAGAATCGATTTCCCTTTCCCCTTTAACAATGAATCACCAGTTAGCTTTGCTTGTATTGGTAGAGCAACTTTATCGGGCTATTTCGATAATGTATAACGAACCCTATCATAAGGCGTAAAAAATGCATTTAGGTCATGCACTAAAAATAAATGACGTTCATGTAGGTAAAATAGCCGAAATGGTTGCAGATTTTTCCGGAATAGTTATTGATCGTCTTTTTTTGAAGCAAGTTGCGCGAAAAATAGCTTTGCAGATGGACAAATATGCTATTTCAAAACCTGATGAATACATAAGCATGCTTAAGCAGGGCGAAAATTTTACTTTTGTAATGGAAGATTTGATTGCTGCGCTTACGGTAAGTGAAAGTTACTTTTTTAGGAACCCTGCACAATTTGAATATTTATATTATGAGTATTTTCCGTGGTTTTTTAATGAGCCTGCGAAAAACGGTATTCCTCTAAGAGTTTGGAGTGCAGGTTGTTCACGAGGTGAGGAGCCTTATTCTGTTGCGGTTTTATTGGCAAACTACAAAAATAAATATCCATGGGCAGAATACATAATTAAAGCAGGGGATATTAACAGTCTTAATTTGGAGGCAGCAAGAAAAGGAATCTACTCTGTTCGTTCTGTAAGGGATAAATTTAGCGGTTTTGAAAAGATTTTGCCGGAAAAATTTGGAGTTTTCAATGAATTTGGTAATTTTGTTATAGACAAAAAGTTTGCAGAGCAGGTGATCTTCGATAAGTTAAACCTAAATCAGGGAAATGAATTGAAAAAACTGAATTGGTCGGATATAATTATGTGTCGTAATGTATTAATATATTTCAAAGATGAGTTGAAAGCACGGCTCTTAGAGGCTTTTTTCGAATGTTTGAATCCGGGTGGACTGTTGTTGTTAGGCGAAACCGAGTGTTTGCCATCTGATAACTCAAAGTTTGAAGTTATAAATTACAAGAACACCTATGTATTTAAAAAAAATAAATGAAGTAAGTAAGCAAAATGACAGAAAAAAAGATTAAAGTTGTTGTTGTAGACGATTCGGCTTTTATGCGCACGGCTCTTGAACGTATGATTAAGTCTGACACCTCAATAGAAATAGTCGGCAGTGCTTCAAATGGTGTTGAGGCAATTGAAGTTGTTCTCAGATTGAAACCGGATGTGGTTACCATGGATATTGAGATGCCTGTGATGGACGGTTTGCAGGCTCTGAAAGAAATAATGCGTGTTTCTCCAACACCTGTTTTAATGGTTAGTTCATTAACGAACGAGGGAGCAAAAGTAACCTTAGATGCTTTAGATTTGGGTGCAGTAGATTATATTCCGAAGCCCGGATCTACGCTTAGTGCTTCAATTTTAAGTTTAAAAGATGAACTGATAGCGAAAATTCATGCTGCTGCAGGCAGTAAGCCAAAGCATCTGAAATTAGATTTTTCAGCCGCAAAAAGAAATTTTACTTCAGAAGCATCTAAAATAGAACAATACATAAGACGAGCTATTTTTATAGGAGCTTCAACCGGAGGTCCTCCGGCTGTTCAAAAAATTCTATCAGGAATAAATCCATTAGTTCGCGCACCTGTTATAATTGCTCAGCATATGCCTCAAGCGTTTACCTCGGCGTTTGCTTCGAGAATGAACAGTCTGTGTGCAATTCGCGTAAAAGAGGCCTCAAACGGTGAAACTATTCAAAACTCTGTTGCTTATATTTGTCCCGGAGACAATCAAACTGAAATAGAACATGTAGATGATGGAACCTATCGATTTGTTATAACTCCCGGAAACCCCAATAATGAAGCTTTTGCTCCCTGCATTGACACTTTATTCTCCTCTGCTGCATCGGTTTTCGGTGCCAAGGCTACGGGTGTTATTTTAACAGGTATGGGCTCAGACGGCGCTATGGGGTTAAAAAAAATAAGGGAGGCTGGCGGATTTACGATTGCTCAAAATCAAGCTACCTCTGTCGTATATGGAATGCCGAAAGCTGCCATTGACGCTGATGCTGCGGGACTGGTTGTTTCTCTTGACGATATTGCTGTCGAAATTGAATTGGCTTTAAAGAAGGCATGAAAAAAGCAAAGAGCGGAGTTTTTAAATTTAACGGCATTCGATTACCAAACGGCGCCGAGAACATTCTTGCTTTGTTGTTGGTGTTTTTTGATGCGATAATATTAAATTCGGTTTTTGCAAACATTTTCATTTTATGGCTCAGGAATACTCCGCAGGTTGAAATATATCTGAGTTCATATTACCAAGTTCGTTATTATTTATTTGGTTTTTATCTCTTCTTTGGCCTAATAAACGGTGTTTTCTTAATTCGCCATTTTAATACACCTTCTGATAATTTTTCTTGTGTCACAAGAACGATGTTGCTGACATTTTTTACGTTTTATATGGCCGCTTTTTTCTCAAGGGAATTGGCAGCTTATGCTCACACATTTCCTCGCGCCATTTTTCTGCTGTCGACTGCCGGCAGTATTTGTTCAATATTTTTGTTGAGAGCCGTTTTTGCTGTTCTGTTCAAGCCCCACCCATTGCTTTTAAAAACCGTAATAATAGGTGATATCGCAGAGGGACGCAGAATTATTAAGCATTTGCATCGTCGAGGAGGAATACGATTTAGAATCGTAAAGACAATGGCAAGCTCAGAAATCGATGAATTGGCTTCTGTGGTTTTGCTAAAGCATATACATGAAATTTTTGTTACAGACCCCGCAATAAATCTTGATAAGTTTTGGGCTCAAATCTATTATGCGCGAAAAGAGGAACCTCATGCTTTCAATGTAAGAATTACGATTGATACCAGAAAAGCATCTGGCAGTGTTGGTTTGCACAGTCTTGAAGATTACCCCTTAATAACTATTCCTTCGTTTCCTTTGAATCGGTTTGAGGGCTTTTGTAAGCGCAGTTTTGATATTTGTTTTTCTATTTTTGCTTTGTTAATAACTTTTCCAGTTATGTTGTTAACAGCTTTAGCAGTAAGATTAGATTCTCCGGGCCCTATTTTTTACAAGCAAAGACGAGTAGGGCTTTACGGAAAAGATTTTGATGTTATAAAATTCAGATCTATGAGAATGGGTTCGGAATCTACGAATGGGCCTGTAGTTTCCACAAGTGATGATCCAAGAATATCAAAATTTGGCAAGTTTATCAGGCATTTCGGTATAGATGAACTACCTCAATTTTTTTTGGTTTTAATAGGTGAAATGTCTGTTGTCGGTCCTAGACCTGAAAGACCGTTTTTTGTTGACGAATACTTTGAGTTTCAGGGGCGAAGGTTGTCTGTTAAGCCTGGGATTACCGGCTTAGCAGCAGTTAATTCACGTTATTACCTGCGACTTGTAGATAAAGTAACTTACGATTATTATTATCTTGATAATTACAGTTTGATACTTGACATAAAGATTGTATTTCAGACCATTTGGGTTTTATTATTTAATGAAAACAAGAAAAAAACAATTGGCAGTGAATCAGAGAATCTTGAAGTCGAACTTGATGAAAAAGGAAGGGAAAAATAATGGAAATTACACCTGAAATGACCATAGTGGAAATTTTGCGTAAAAATAAAAATGCTGAATCTGTGTTCAGAGAATTCGGTATGCATTGTTTTGGATGCTCTATTGCCTCAGGCGAGACTCTAAAAGAGGCTGCAAAAGCGCATAGTGTCGATTTGAAAAAGCTTTTGGAGGCCTTGCGCAAGTGACATCATCACAAAGAGAGCCGAATTCTTCTGCTGAGCAAACAACTTCAGATTCTGACCAAGAAAGCAAAGTAAAGGCTCCGCCCTCTTATTTAAAAGTTACTATAGCCAATCTTGTTTGCCCCGGTTATGGTGCCTGGATTTCGGGCGAAAAAATCAGAGGTTTGGTCATATTTTTTGTCTTAATGTCTTTTTTAGTGGTATATGTTAATAATGTTAGTGGAACTATTAAGACTAATACTAATAAATTGCGTTCTGCAATGATTGCAGGTAATCAGAAAAAAATTGAAACGGTCTATCGTGATTTGGCAAATGATTTAACCAAAGATAGTAATCTGGAAATATTTTTCTATGGTTATATATTGTCGATAATCGATTCGCTATACTTAGTCTATAACAGAAAAAACGGTTCCGGTTAATATGGGTGATAAGGCTTCTACAAAAACGAAAAAACATAGTATGTTTTTTCCTGTCTTACTATGGCTGATCCCAATAATTGCTCTGAATTTGGGATACAATTATTTTGTTGATATTAACAATAATTTAGAGATTCAACGCCAAAAAGAAGTATCTCAACAAGAGATTGAAGCTTTAGCTTCATCTGCTGATTTTTCCTTCCGTTTTGCAAAACAGGCCGGTGAATTTAATCGAGCGTTTAAAGGTTATGCAGAAACTCTTCCTAATACACAGACATTAAAGACATACATTGAGACCTCAGCGAAGAAAATTTTTGCTTCGCCTTTCCCTAATTATGATTTATTTGTTTTTCATCTGCCTGATCAGGGGCGTGGGAATGTAATTTATTATAAAAGCAAAAAACCTCCATTAAGAGCAGCATATTCTGCTGCCTTTAAGTATTTAATTGATTTAGAGAGTGATAAAAATATATCGGGGCAAGATAGGTCTGTCAGAAAAAAGTTTTTAGCTAATCTATTGAACTCACCAATAGATGTGGACTCATTTGGTACAACTCAGCGTGGAAAGGCTTCATTTTCTTTATATGAACTGGAGTCTCATAGATTTTTATGGGACTACTTTGAGATACCGCAAAAAGGGAAATTTGGTTTTTTCCTTTTTTGTAAAAATGAAATGCAAAATGAAGAGTTGGGAAGAAAAATTGCAGTTAAAGAATTTGTATCAGCCTATAAAGGCGCGATAGCTGCTTTTGTTCCAATTTTTGATGGTTATGGTGGTGCTGTATACCAAAACAATTCATTGGCAAATTCAAAACTTTTTAATGACTGGATAAAATCTATTTTGCCCAATAGTGATGCAGAAGTGCGTTCTTGGACGAAAAAAGAACCTCCTAACGGGGTAAAGTTAGCTAATTATACTGCTTATACACATGTTGCAAAGGCTCAAACGCATTTGTCGGTGATCTTATACCCATCTATTGAAGAAAATATGAGTATTCCTTACTGGTTATATGCGATTAACCTTTTTTGGCTTAGTATACACTTTATAACTTTATTTAAAGGCGTCTTTTTGGGAGAATGGCCGGATCTAAGCTTAAAAACAAAATTTACAATGAGCTATTTGTTAGCATCTGTTTTTCCTGTCAGTTTACTTGTAATAACTCTTTACGGTTACTTAATCCAATATCGTGAGGCAGCTTATATTAAGTCTGTAACAGGTTTGCAAAGCTGTATAAATGAATTTGATATGCGCAAAGCTCAATTGCTTGATCAGTATAATACAGCTTTCCACGAGGCTATAAACGATGAAAAACTAAAAAGTATTTTGAAGAATGATGGAGTTGATAGCCGGAAAGCAATTGACAGATTGCTTGAAATTTATAATGATCGACCGCAAAAGCTCCCTATTATTTCGGCGCGTATTTTCGATGAAGGAGATTCCGGAAACGAAGTTTTCTTTTCAAAAAAAGGAGTTGAATTAAATCAGGCAGACCGCAATTCAGAAGGGATAATTTATCCTGTTGCTATGAAATTGCGAGAAAATAAGAAAAAAGCAGGAATTCCTGATAACCAGTTAAAAACATTTAAGCCCAATTCTGAACAACAGATTGTTTCAGCAGCTTATTTCTCCATGGAGGGAGTAGAATTAGCGGTTGCCTTGGAACAACGGCGTTCGACTTTGATTTCGAATGCAGAAGGCGGAAAACTTTCATTAAGACTTCATGATTATATTTATATTGATGAAAAGCCTTTTTGCGCGATTACGGTTCGTTGGGATGATCAGGCTTTAGATAAAGAAACCTATGATGCAACCGAAAATTTGTTAGCCATAAAAAATCCTGAGTTTATATTTGCTGCGTATAAGAATACGTCTCAGGGGTTAGAGTTGACTAAAGCAACGAGTCGACATTTTTCATCGGAATTTTTGAACAACGCAAAACAGCAAGCACAGTTGGCAGCTTTCAGAAACAGTTATTCGAAAACTCAGGTTAATAATCTTTTCTTTTATGCTCTTCCTTCGAAACGTTTTCAAGATGTCATAATTGTTGGGTCAGGTTCTGTTGATTCCATTTTAACTTCAGCAAATATTCGATCCGCTATCCTTTTGTTGATTTTGTTTTTGACAATATTGGTAGTGGTTTCATGCAATTACATATCTTCCAGAATAATTGTTGATCCGATTTCCGGTTTAAAAGAAGGGTTAGATGAAGTTGCAGAAGGCAGACTCGGAATAGAGATCGTAGGAAGCAGTTCTGATGAATTAGGACAACTATGTCACGAGTTTTCTATGATGGTGCAGGGTCTGAGAGAACGAGAAAAACTGGCGACGTTGATTTCTGACCAAGCAGTAGAGGCTATAAGCAAAGGTGGAAGTAGCAATTTTGACACCGAATCTTTTTGTGGGGTTGCGTTAGTTTCAGATATTAGAAATTTTACAGGAGCTTGCGAAAAGTATAATCCGTCGTTAATAACGAGTTTACTAAATGAACATTTTGCAGAAATGACTAAGGTTATTTCTGAACAAGGCGGAAGAATATACAAATATATAGGTGATGCTATAGAAGCGGTTTTTCCGGAAGACAGCAGGTTCGAGGAAAGTGCTTCAATGCGAGCTTTTAACGCAAGTTCCAGAATGATAATCAAATTAGCTCAAATAAATAAGAAAAGGCGAAAAGAGAAACTTTTTACTTATAAAATAGGGATAGGGCTTAGATACGGAGAGATGCATTCCGGGGCAGTTGGAAGCATAGAAACCAGGTTAGATTATGCGATACTGGGCGAACCTCTTAAAACAGCAGCAAAACTAGAATCTTATTCTGTTGATAATCCATCGTTTCCATTGGTCGTTGACGAATATGTTTGCGAAAATTTGAGGCGTAATGGTTTGATGTTTTCCCGTTTAGACAAATCAGAAATTCCTGCATACATACTTTCTGATCTAGGAACCTCAGAACTACCAGTCGATTCAGTGAGCTTTAAAGAAAAAGAAAAACTCGAAAAAAACTATACCAGAACTAAAGAAAAGACAGCTCCTTCTGAAGCTTTTAAGCGAATAATTGCAGGTTTTGGTATTGGTGTTTCTAAAAAAGCAGCATTTAGTGCCGGTTTGTTATTCGTTATTTTTAGCGGCTTAATTGCATTATTGGGATATGGTGCAAGTATTTCGCAAAATTTGAATTCGGAAAAGACAAATTTATATTATTCAAACTTAAATTTATCAGAATTGTTGAAAAGTGAAGAAATAATCAAAATTGCATTTGAAAATAAAAGCAGGCAATTTCTGGTTGACTTAGAAGGAAAGCTTGAAGAAAATATTTCTGAAGTTGAATTAAATGAGTTTGTTACCGTTAAAGTCAATAAATATGCCGAAAATTACAATCTAAGCCGCCATATTATCCATATTTTTGACAATAAAGATGAGCAGTTGAAAACTCCACTATTATTTACTACAAACGGCTTTTCTGAAAACTCTGTTAACAATTTTAAACTCATTGCAACAGGTTATGTGAAAAATGCATACTCCAGCTTTTATGATCGCATAATGGAGCGTATTTTCGATGAGTCCATGCGACTCGGACAAGGCCTTTTCTCTGAATATTTTTCACGTGCATTTAGAATGAATATTCGAGATTACAAAAATTCAGAAGGTGTTTCTGAATATATTTTCTGGGATTACCTGCATTCAAAGACTCCTGATAAAAACGGCAACTTTCCGGTTAAAGGCTATGTGCTTTTAACTAAAAAAGCATCTGATAATAAGGGTTCTTTAAAGCTAATTGTTGATAGCTTTGCTGATGCAGAATCCGGGTTGTATGTTGCGATCAAGGCAAAAGAAAATAATAATGAGAATTGGGTTACTTCAGACAAATTTCCAACTAATCTCATAAAAAATTATGAATCTGATCCGTCAAGTTTAAAAGATGAAGACTATGTTACCTATGCGGGAAGTTTTAATTTTGCTTTCTCAGATTATAATTTTCTCTTCGCAAGAAAAATTTCATCCGAAGTAAAAGGAAATTGGCATTTGTTCATTTCTTTTCTGTTGATTTTTTGTTTTTTGGGGTCAGCATTGCTTTATAAGACTGCAAAAGGTAAAACTTTTGTAAATCGTTTTATTTCTGCAAAATTGTGGCTGGCTCTTATAAGTGTATCTGTGATTCCTATGATTACAGTTTTCTTCTTGTATGAATTGTATTTAAATGAAGAAGAAAGCGTAAGAGTTTCACGAAAACAAGTTGAACTTCAAAACTTTGCTCAGCGCTTTGAATCTGTTGTCACTTTTTCAAATCCTATAGGTTGGAAGAGTATTAAAGATTTAAGTTATTCAAAAGAAATTGACAAAGTAGTTAAAAATATTACTGCTGAACTAAAAAATAAACCAGATGAAAAAATAGCTTCATCAACTAATTTATTAGAGACAATCCTAGATTCTTGGACAAATAAAGTTGGAAGTACTCAAAGCATGTCTCACTTTATTATGAAGGAAATAATTGTTTCTGCCCATGATTGGACGCATGCAAAAAAAACTTCCGATAATGTGTCAGAATTTGGAAAATTGTTAGGAGAAGTTGGCACAAAAATAACTAAGCTAACCTCAAATTTAAAGCATGCAGTTTCTAATCCTGCTACTGATTTGCAGAATGATTTATTTGTTGAAGCTAGTATGGGAATGGTTAGATCAACTTTCGGAGAAGATGCATATTTAAGACTTCCGCATGCGATATCTACACCAATGATTTTCAGAGTGGCTGATACTTCGGTAGCGGTTGTTATGCATGTTGCTCCAAATATACTAAATCCTGACTATACAATTATATGGATGATAAGATTTCGTGCTCTTTTGCCTGAGCTTGCTAAAAACTATAATAATTATCAAAGCGGCTTAAGCAAAAGAGATTCTGTTGAAATAGACAGCGGTTTCAGAGTGTTTCCGGTTGAAAAGTCCTCATACGGAAAACTAAATTTAGATAATCATTTTGCAGAACGCCATATTTTAAAAAAGTATTGCGGTTATGTTTCTTCGTCTAATTTACCTGTTTCTGCGAATGTTAAACTATCAGGCAAAGAGTATCTGCTTGAGGCTATTAGCGGAACAGACTTGTCTACTGTTACAATTCTCACTTTAGCGGATTTGTCGCCGATTAAGGACTTTATAGCAGAGAACCGCTATAAATTTTATTTTGCCATGTTTATGTCAGCTTTATTAATTTTGCTGATTGCCAATAGTGTTGCGAAAGACATTCTTGAGCCGATTAAAAAATTAACTTATGGGATGACAAGAACCAATGCCGGAGACTTTTCTTACAGGATTGGATATGAAAGGTTTGATGAACTTGGAGTTTTGTGCCAATCATTTGATCGCATGATGCGAGGGCTTGAAGAAAAAAGAATGATGGGTAAAATGCTTTCCGGAACGGCTCAAAAAGAGACATTGCATGGGCATGAAAATGCCAGTAGAAAAGCGGATTGTGTTTTATTATATGTTGGAGTTCCTGATTTCTCTACCTATATGGCCAAAATGCCTCCGGAATCCCTTTTTGAATCTTTAAAGCATCATGTAGCTTATATTGCAGGAGTAATTTCAGATGAGGGTGGTGAAATTGATAAAATAATTGGTGATAAGCAACTTATCGCATTTCATCCTGAAAACAGAACCCTTGATGAATGCATAAATGCTGCATGTAAGGCAGCATTAAGGATTTCAAGAGCCGAGGCAATGGGTAGCTTGCCGTTTCCGACTGCTGTCGGAGTCAGTGTTGGAACAGTTGTTACAGGTTTTTTGGGAGTAGGGGAAAAACGCGATTTCACCGTAATCGGTGACACTGTAAATGTTGCGGCCAGAATTGAGGTTTTTGCAGAAAAACAGCGTTTTGAGCGCTGTCTGGTTTCTGAAGATGTATATAAAAGGGTTGGTTCAAACTTTAAAGGTAATTTATTGGGAGAAGTGGAGCTTAAAGGAAAATCTGAGAAGATGCCTGTTTATATCTTATTATCGTAAAAAAAAATCGTGGCAG
>JAQVCG010000160.1 GCA_028689875.1 Candidatus Rifleibacteriota bacterium
AATACCAAGATAGTGTTTTTATTCTTAATTTTATAGTAAATCAACCAAAAACAACCAACCTTACTGCAGAAATCTGTCAAGGTGAAACATATACTTTAAATGGATTTAATACAAATACAGCAGGATTACATACTCAAACCTTACAAACATATAAAGGCTGTGATAGTATAGTAAACCTAACCCTAACAATAAATCAACCAACAACAACAAATCTTACAGCAGAAATATGTCAAGGCGAAACTTATTCACTTAATGGATTTAATACAAGTACAGCAGGATTGCACTCAAGAAACTTACAAACCACAAAAGGCTGTGATAGTACAGTAAACTTAACATTAACCATCAACCAACCAGCAACAACAAATCTTACTGCAGAAATCTGTCAAGGACAAACTTATACATTAAATGGTTTTAATGTAAACACCGCAGGATTACATACTCAAAACCTACAAACCACGAAAGGATGTGATAGTACAGTAAACCTAACCTTAACAATCAACCAACCAACAATAACCAATCTTACAGCAGAGATTTGTCAAGGAGAAACCTATGCATTGAATGGCTTTAATACAAACACCGCAGGATTACATACTCAAAACCTACAAACCACGAAAGGATGCGATAGTACAGTAAACCTAACCTTAACAATCAACCAACCAACAACAACAAATCTTACAGCTGAAATCTGTCAAGGACAAACTTATACATTAAATGGTTTTAATGTAAACACCGCAGGATTACATACTCAAAACCTACAAACCACGAAAGGATGCGATAGTACAGTAAACCTAACCTTAACAATCAACCAACCAACAATAACCAACATAACCGCAGAGATATGTCAAGGCGAAACATATACTTTAAATGGATTTAATACATATACAGCAGGATTACATACTCAAAATTTACAAACTTATAAAGGATGTGATAGTACAGTAAACCTAACCTTAACAATCAACCAACCAGCAACAACAAATCTTACAGCAGAAATATGTCAAGGAGAAACCTATGCATTGAATGGCTTTAATACAAACACAGCAGGATTACATACTCAAACCTTAGAAACATATAAAGGCTGTGATAGTATAGTAAACCTAACCCTAACAATAAATCAACCAACAACAACAAATCTTACTGCAGAAATATGTCAAGGTGAAACTTATTCACTTAATGGATTTAATGCAAATACAGCAGGATTGCACACACTAAATTTACAAACATATAAAGGCTGTGATAGTACAGTAAACCTAACCTTAACAATCAACCAACCAACAATAACCAACATAACCGCAGAGATATGTCAAGGCGAAACATATGCTTTAAATGGATTTAATGCAAATACAGCAGGATTACATACTCAAACCTTACAAACATATAAAGGCTGTGATAGTATAGTAAACCTAACCCTAACAATAAATCAACCAACAACAACAAATCTTACAGCAGAAATATGTCAAGGTGAAACTTATTCACTTAATGGATTTAATACAAGTACAGCAGGATTGCACACAAGAAACTTACAAACCACAAAAGGCTGTGATAGTACAGTAAACTTAACATTAACCATCAACCAACCAACAACAACCAACATAACTGCAGCAATCTGTCAAGGTGAAACATATACTTTAAATGGATTTAATACATATACAGCAGGATTACATACTCAAAATTTACAAACATATAAAGGATGTGATAGTACAGTAAACCTAACCTTAACAATCAACCAACCAGCAACAACCAACATAAATGCAGCAATCTGCCAAGGTGAAACCTATGCATTGAATGGCTTTAATACAAACACAGCAGGATTACATACTCAAACCTTAGAAACATATAAAGGCTGTGATAGTATAGTAAACCTAACCCTAACAATAAATCAACCAACAACAACCAACATAACTGCAGCAATCTGTCAAGGTGAAACATATACTTTAAATGGATTTAATACATATACAGCAGGATTGCATACTTTAAATTTAGAAACATATAAAGGATGTGATAGTACAGTAAACCTAACCTTAACAATCAACCAACCAGCAACAACAAATCTTACAGCAGAAATATGTCAAGGAGAAACCTATGCATTGAATGGCTTTAATACAAACACAGCAGGATTACATACTTTAAATTTAGAAACATATAAAGGATGTGATAGTACAGTAAACCTAACCTTAACAATCAACCAACCAACAATAACCAACATAACCGCAGAGATATGTCAAGGCGAAACATATGCTTTAAATGGATTTAATGCAAATACAGCAGGATTGCACACAAGAAACTTACAAACCACAAAAGGATGTGATAGTACAGTAAACCTAACCTTAACAATCAATCAACCAACAATAACCAATCTTACAGCAGAGATTTGTCAAGGAGAAACCTATGCATTGAATGGCTTTAATACAAGTACAGCAGGATTACATACTTTAAATTTAGAAACATATAAAGGATGTGATAGTACAATAAACCTAAATCTAATAGTAAATCCTAATAAGACAACTAATCTATTTGCTGTCATAACACAAGGAGATGTTTATAATCAAAATGGATTTAATGAAACAACAACAGGAGTCTATACACAAACATTACAAACAACAAAAGGATGTGATAGTATTGTAAACCTAACATTAAATGTTTATCCAGCAACAACAAATAATATTAACGCAGAGATATGTCAAGGCGAAACATATGCTTTGAACGGTTTTAATGAATCTACAGAAGGTATTTATACTCAAACATTAGTTGGATATAATGGAATAGACAGTATTGTTACATTAATTTTAACAGTTAACCAACCAGCAACAACAAATCTTACTGCTGAGATATGTCAAGGTGAAACTTATTCACTTAATGGATTTAATACAAGTACAGCAGGATTGCACACAAGAAACTTACAAACCACAAAAGGCTGTGA
>JAQVCG010000060.1 GCA_028689875.1 Candidatus Rifleibacteriota bacterium
ACAGTTAAGCCATTTATTAGGTCCCACTTGGCGTCATATTTTAAAGTCTTCTGATCTTATTCTCAATTAGCTTTGGTCTTTTTTAAGACCACCCTGCCGCGGCAGGAAGTTCAGTTTATCACTTTAGCTTTTTAATGTCAACAACTTTTTTTAAAAAAGTTTATTATATTTTACCGCAGTTGTAATAAGTTTTACCATTTGTTAAACTATGCCTAATTCTTTAATAAAGGAACAATTATGAATATGCAATCAAATTTCGATTTTTGCGATTTTGCTGTTACAATCTGCGATACAGATGCAATAATCATTTATATGAATGAAAAAGCCTGCAAAACTTTTGAAAAATTTGGCGGAAAATCGTTAATAGGAAAAAGCCTATTCGAATGCCATAAACAGGCTTCTATAGAAACAATAAAAAAAATGATTAAGAATAAAGAAACAAATTCTTACACTATTTTAAAAAACGGCGAAAAGAAACTCATACACCAAGCCCCATGGTATAAAGACGGTAAAATTGCCGGACTCGTGGAACTATCAATAGTGATTCCCGAAAATATGCCACACTTTATAAGATAATTAAGACTCTAATTCTTTTTTTAAAGTCTCAAGATCTCTGTCTATTTCTGTGAGCATTCCTTTTAAATTGGCAAGCCGCTCGGCTGCTTCGCTATCTTTACCTTCTTTTGCAAGCCCCTCAGCAAGCCTTGCTATATCTGCTACAGCCTTGGCAGAAAGCATGTCTGCCAAACCTCTTATTGAATGAGCGACCTCGCGCATACTTGCTGAATCAAATTTTTCTATGGACTCATCAATATTATTTAAAAGACTTTCGTAACGTCTTTTATAAATTTCACAAATTTTTACTATGTCTTCCGGACGTCTTAGCAAACGCAATTCAAGCTCTTTTCTGTCAATATGCGAAGTTTTCATCTCTTTTGAGCGTGAAACCTCTTTTTCAGCATTAATAGTTTCTTGAACCCTAGGCAAAACCGGAACAGATAGTGCTTCTAGCGGAACTCGACTATCTGCTAACAAGCCTAGATGTTCCTGAAGAATTGCTATTAAATCTTCAGGGAAATAAGGCTTGCTTAAATAACCGCTTGCTCCAGCTTTTTTAACTAGTTCACCCTCTTGTTCCGAAGCAAAAGCGCTTATTGCGATAATTGGAACGTCTTTTATCTCATCCGTCATTCCGCGAATTTTCTTTATCGTTGAAATACCGTCTAATCTTGGCATTTGTATGTCAAGAAGCAAACAGTCAAAATGTGAATGCTCTTCTTTTTTTATTATATCTAAAACTTCTTCACCGTCTTTAGCACAAACAGTTATACCTTTAAACTTCTCAATAATTGAATTAGCCACAAATAGATTTATTTCATTGTCATCGGCAATTAAAAACTTTAAAGGACGCCCATCTTTAACTAATCTAACAGCAAGAAGTTCGTCTTTGTCATACTGCGACACACACTCTTCACTTCTCTTTACCGGAACAGTAACTATGAAGGAAGTTCCATTTTCTTCGTCTGACTTTATTCCGATATCCCCGCCCATTAAATCTATTATTTGCTTAGTTATAGATAACCCAAGACCTTCTGTTTTTTGATTATCTTTGACATAAGGATCGGTATATACAAAAGCATCAAAAAATCGCTGTTGTTCTTCTTCGTTTAAGTATTTTTCTCTGTCTGTTACGTAAAATACAAGGTTAAAGCTATCACGATCTTCATCATAATCTGAAACATAAACCGACAATTTTATTCTGGCATTGTCATTGGTGTTTAAAGTATTATCAAGCAAGTTTATTAAAAGACGTCTTATTCGATCAGGATCTGAAACAATCATCTCAGGAACTTTGGAACTAATTTCTAACTCTATTTTTTCAACAGAAAACTCGGCTCTATATCTTAGTATCTCGCTTAAATCATTCAACAACAAATGCAAATTAAACAAAACCGGTTTAACTATAAATTTTCCCGCTTCTATTTTTGCCATATCAAGTATGTCGTTAATTAAATTAAGCATTGATTTTGCCGAAGTTCTTATAAGTTCAACGATATGACGCTGCCCGTCATTATTACACAAAGAAACCGCTAATTCTGTTAAACCTATAATTGCAGTCATAGGAGTTCTGATTTCGTGACTGGCATTTGCAAAAAATCTTCCTTTGAGAAGATTTGCTTCTCTAAGCTGATTTTCAAGGTTCTTGTGAGCCGTTATGTCGTGAAGTATTATCATCCAAGAATCTTCACCATTAAAAACAACCTTTGAACCGGTAACCTCAGCAACAAACTCTTCGCCGTTATTCTTTTTGTATTTGCATTCTTGCCTAAAAACACCAACCACCGCATCAGTGTTCAAAGCGTCTTGTCCGTCTTTTTCAGCCAACAAATCAAAGTAGTTTGTGCCTGTTAATGGAGCCGTAGCCCCGAAAACAAGAGCCATCTGATGATTAGCTTCAATAATTTTAAAGGTCTTTGCAGAAACTACAAAAACGCTATCAGGTGCATAATCAAATAAAAGTTTAAATTGCTTTTGAGCCGCCTCATAGTCGTATAAATACTCATTATTGCGCGCTGTTCCGCGCATTATTGCAATTAAAATTCCAACCAGAAGTAAAATTACCAACAACAACCAATATTGGTAATTGCCATTTTCAGCAGACCTCAACACCATTATTTGCCATTTATCACCCTTTAGAGGCTCAGTCGCATACCAGTAATTTGTATTAAATCCTTGAAGTTTTTCGTAAATGGCTTTGGTTATTTTGGTCGGTGCAATTTTTTCGGTTCCTATCCCTGGAATCGAAACCCCCACAAATCTGTCATTCCCGGACATCAATATATTACCCGAATAATCAAGCATCATTGCAGGGAAAAAGTCTTTAAATACGCGCGAAGCATCTTCAATATTACGTTTTACAACTGCAACCCCTAGAACTCGCCCATCTTTCAAACTTCGTATGGTGCTTGACGCATAAAAACCAATTATGCGAGTAAATAAGCCTGTACCCAAAGAGATATCTGTGTATCCTGCTCTGGCACGCTTAAAATATCGTCTGAAAGCAAAGTTATATCCGACAATCACATCTTCTTTATGTGACGCCGCTTTTGCTATACCGTTTTCGTCTAACAAGAAACAAAGGGTATCAGGATTTTGTGAATTAAAGGTTACCAAAAACCTGTTAACCCAATCTAAATTCTCTGAAGTCGGCTCCTCAAAATAATTACATACAGCCGGAATGTTCGATATGATCGAAGCAGATGTTGATACAAACTCAATGCGTTCATTCATTGTTCGCGCCAAATTACTGCTTGCTGTTTCAACTATTCCGCCTATGGTTTGTTCATCTTGAGCAAACATTTTATTGCTCATGCGAATCCCGAATACGCTAAATGAAATAATTAAAACACAAATTAAACTGGGTATAAAAAGCTTAAAATAATCAGAATATGTTGTTTGATTCTCTTTGTCATATTTATATCGCTGAAATAAAATGTAAAAAATACATATTATTAAAACGGAAAACTCAGCAAACGCCAAATATTTGAATATTTTCCATGAAAAGCTAATATTAAAAAATGAGACCTCTTTGACCGATAAAAACAATAAAACTTGAAGAATTGCTACAAAAATCGCCAAAACCAGCATGAAAGATACAAAATTTTGACTCTTTTTATCCTTAACTACTAGGTATCTCCATATTACGTAAATCACAGTCAACTTCACTAATGCATAAAGCAATATTGTGAAGAAAAGCACATTTTTGTCTGTAAATGAATTAATTATTGAAATTATTACAACTACAGGAACATGTAAAAATACGCTTAGCTGACACTGTAATTTTTCGTTCAAACTGCGGCGTATAAACTCTAACGCACAAAGGCTAGAAAATAACTTCAATAATGAATCAACTATCATACCCCACTCAATCGGCTCTACAAGGTTAAAAGCACCCACCATTCGTGCCAAACCATAAAACATCAAAGCAGGAACAAGCCAGTGAACATTATTGTTTATTCTAATCTTAGGAGGCAAAACATCCGAAGACGCACCTAATAAAACCAGCAAAACACCGGTTATAAATAGGTAGCATGTCGGAGACAACAAAAACATATTTGATACAACATCACTCATACCTACATTGTACAGTATGCTTTTTTTTTTGTCTAGTTAATTACCAGAAGAATCAGACTATTTATACCCCAACTTCACAAGGTGCTCTCTCAAACGCTCAATCACATCAAGAGGCTGAGTTAGCGCAAACCTTATATAGCCTTCGCCTGATTTGCCGAAACCCGTACATGGCGTGGTTATTACACCGCATTTTTCCATTAAATCAATGGTAAACTGCATTGCAGTTACACCTTTTGGGCATCGTGCCATCAGGTAAAATGCGCCGGAAGGATCAAAACTATCTATACCCGCCTCTTTCAAAACAGACGACAAGAGATTCTTTCTTTCGCGGTAAACTGACATCAATTCGTCAGCACAAACACTCAAATATTCCAATGCTTTTACGCCGGCTAATTGAATTGCATCAAAAACACCTGAGTCAATATTAGTTTTTAACTTAACAAAACCGCCTATTAAATCAGGATTGCCAACAACAAAGCCAAGACGCCAGCCTGTCATATTAAAAGTTTTGCTGAAACTATGAAACTCTACTACACATTTTTCTGAGCCGGGAATACTTAAAAAACTGCGTCTATCGTCTTTATTATAGACTAATTCGGCATATGCCGCATCTGAAACCAATATAACATCCCTAGCATTTGCCCAATCAACAATCTTTTGCATCTGCTCTTTTGTGGCAACAGCTCCGGTCGGATTATTGGGATAGTTTACAAACATAACCTTAGCACGAACTGCAATTTCATCAGGAATAGCATTAAGATCAGGCACAAAATTATTAGATTCCAATAATGGCATGTAATAAACTTCAGCACCTGAAAAACGAACAGAATTGGCATAAACAGGAAAACTGGGATCTGGAACCAAAGCAATGTCGCCCTCTTCTAAAAATGCCCAAGAAAAATGAGCCAACCCTTCTTTTGTCCCAATTACAGAAGCTGCCTGAGAAACAGAATCAAGTTTTACACCAAAGCGCGCAAGCATATATTTGCATACAGCTTCTCTAAATACATCACTGCCGTTATAAGACGGATATTTTTGGTTCTCACTCTTTGAAGCCTGCTTGCATAGTTCTTCAACAACAAAATCAGGAGTAGGCAAATCTGGGTCGCCGATACCAAAGTTTAATAAAGCCACTCCACGCTGTTTTAATGCGTTTTTTCTGTTGTCTATCTCTTTAAATATGTAAGGCGGCAATTCTAAAACACGTTTTGCCGGTTTCATTTTATTCTGCATTTTCTTATCTTTCTGTTATACCTAAATTACTTTGCGTTGAAACTACTGATAATTTCTGAAGATTTTTCAGAATTTAACCTGTGCATTGAGTGAAAACCGCATATTCCGTCCAGTTTATCTAAAAAATATACAACCATTTTTTTCCACCAAGGCCAATCATGACTCACATCATAGCCCCAAAGATCTAACACTACAGGAATCTGCGCTGAGTTTAGATTTGCTGCTACAGTCTTAGCTTCTTCATTCCACTCTTCCCAGGGGCCTTGCCCACTGCAAAGAATGAGCAAATCACTCTTTAGTTTTTCACGAATATCTGCTGAAATACAAGAAGAATAGCGAGCAGGACTAAAAGAAAATGCATCGAAATCATCAAAATTAGACGCCGCAAAGCCGATATCATAACAACCGCTCAAAGCCAATCCCAAGTCAAACACATCCGGGTGCCTCAACAAAAAATTAGCAGCGTGAAAAGCACCAAAACTACACCCATGTGTCATAATTCCGGCACCATAATGTCCCTCTGCCAGTATATAGGGCACAACATCGTTTATTATAGCATTTTCATAGTCATAAACACGAGATATACGCTCTGAATAAGGCGCTTTAGAGAACCAAGTTTCATGATCGATACTGTCAACACAATAAACCTGTATCTTTTGTGTTTCGATGAAAGGCGCAATAGTATCTATCATGCCAAAGTTTTCGTAATCAAAAAAGCGGCCCTCTTGAGACGGAAAAACCATTAAAGGTTTTCCGCCGGTGCCATAAACAAGCATTTCAAATTCTTGCCCGAGATGTTTACTCGATATTTTCACATACTCTCTGTTCATCACGATTCTGCTATAATATCCTTAACTATTTTTAATGTCTGCTCTTCTGTTTCAGCTCTAACTAAATAGCCCCAATGGCCCATAACCAGATATTCAAGCGGATTCATCGGATGACTGTGAACAATGTGCTTTCCCCATTTTTCATACAATTCATCGTGAGAATACTTATAAGTGCGATCATGTTTTCTGCCTACAAATGCACAGTGATACTTTAAAGAATAATCACGCTTAGGCTCATTTCCACTTACGATGCATGCCCACCAATCATAAACGTCAATGTCGCACGCAAAGTTAAACATATGAGTTGTGACACCTCCGGGAGGCCTCATGTTGATTTCAAGCGCCTGATATTTTCCATTTACTTTAAAAAATTCTATATGGAAAAACTTCTCTCTGATGTTTGCATTTTTTACAACAGCCCGGCCATACTTCTCAAGTTCTGCAGGAATATTACGTTGAGAGTAATACCAACAATTTTCATTTCTTGCTACAAGATTATGAATATCGTTATTAAAAATATGAGAAGTGCAAAATACAATATTCCCATCACAGTCAGTTAAACCATCAAATGACTCAATGACTCCACTTACATATTCTTCCATGTAATAATCATAATCAGACTTTACTTTAAAAAAGGATTTCAGGTCTTCTTCCTTGCGGATGGTATAGGTATCAGAAGCACCCACTCCGATGTCTGGCTTTATAAAAACTGGGTATTTTTTATTAATAAATTTTACACACTGTTCATAATCTTTTATGACAATACCGTTTGCACAGGGAACCTTTACTCTGACAAAAACTTCATGCATCAAAGATTTGCGCTTAATAAACGAGATTTCATCGCTTTTAAATCCAACAGATCCGAAATGATCACGAAGCTTGGCTTCAACCTCTAACCATGGCTCTAAGTGTGATTCAACTCTGTCAATTTTTCCAAAATGATTGCTGAAAAACTCTGCTGCTGCAAAAATCTGCCCTTCGTCATCTAAGCTCTGAACTCTGTAATGTCCCTTTAATGAACTAAGCAACTTTGGGTCAAGAGCTTCGTCTGGCAAATCTGTTATACCAAACACATTAACCCCATAACTTGCCAAACTTTCAACAAATTGAGAATAATGAGCCGGATAATGAGGTGAAATATAAAGTAAATTCATGCAAAACGCTCCTGGTTTTTTATTACATGCTATGTATACACGATTTTTTAATGATTAAAAAGTTTTTTTATTTTCCTTCAATGCGAAGTATTGCCGTACGAGCATCATTCTGCAAGCTCGAATTCGGGAATCTGTTCAATATTTCGTTATACGCCGCCCTTGCCTTTGTGTAATCGCGAATATATGCCTCATAGGTATAAGCAATGGCGAATTGAGATTTGTCAGAAAACTCATTATTGTAATAAGTATTTCCTGTCAAAACTGTCCAATATTCAATGGCTTTGGCATAATTTGCATAACCTTCACGGTATACAAAACCTATCCGATAATAAGCTTCATGAACTACCGAACTATTCTGCTGCGTATCTATAATTCTTTGATAACCTCTAAGAGCCTCATCAAAGTTGCGAACCAGAGTTTCATTAGCAACAGCTACTTTCAATTCAATATCTAGAGTTTCAAGAGATATCGGGTTATCCTTAATATAATCTTCAAGCAATCTTAACGCCCTTTGACCATCTTTTAATACTTCCATGTAATGGTCATACAATTTAAGCGTTATGTCCGTATACATCGGATCGCCACGGTTTTCTTCAAGCCATTTGTAATAATAATCGGCCGCTTTTTGCGGATCCATGAGTTCTTTCATGTTTAGATCAACCAAGGCCTTCATTATATCGAGAGAAGCCAACGAATCGGGATATTCCTCCCATAAGTCTTGTAGCTGTCTTTCTGTCTGCTTTGGATCGCCTAAATCATCCAAATATTTCTCTTTAATTGCCTTAATTTCTTCAAGAACCTCATTGTCCTCTTCTGAATAAACCCTTTTGGTAATTCTTCTGACAACAGCTTTTTCAGCAACCGCATATTTTTTCTCTTGTAGTCTTTTCAACTTTTCTACCGCGTAGACTCTTATGCTTCTTACCTTTTTATACTCAGCTGCAATTGAATCAAAAAATAACTCTGTTAGTTCATCATTTTTTATTTTATCTTCAAGCAAGTCGCCTATTCTTAGAATAACATCAAAATTCGCTGCCGTAGGTCTATACGAATCTAACAACTTATCTAAATATGCAACAGTTTTTACATATTCACCTTTTTTTTCATACAAATTTGCAATTTTAAGCATTACTTCACGACTTCTACCTTCAGATGGGCTATCAGCAAGATATTCCTGATACTGTTCTATAGCTTGGTCGTAATCTTGTAAGTCATTCTCTAATACTTTTCCGATAAAATAAGGCAAATCAGTGCCACCACCCGACGACAGTAACTTCAAACGCCTCATTTCTTTTACATTCATTTTTGCTTCAATCATTTTTTTACGTTTTTGCAAAGCTTCTCTATGAACTGGATGCAAAGCCTGATACTTCAACAAAAATGTCATATACAAATATGAATTATTATAATCTTCTTTTTGTTCGCAATACTTACTTAGCCAATAATAAGCAGAGCGCGAAAGCAAACTCTTAGGATATCTGCTTATTAAAGCAGTATACCAACCAAAAGCCTTTTCTTCTTCTCTCTGAACAGAGCTTAACCTTGCCAAACGATATAAAATCATATCTTTTCGGGCGCCTTTATTACTCATGCTTCTTAAAGCACCTTCGTATTCCTGCTCCGCTAATGTATAATTTTCCGACTCTTCATAAATGCGCCCTCGATAATACTTCAACAAGCTTACATCGCTTCTGTTTTCTAGCCTATTTATCGCATTACTAAGCAAACCAAGTGCGTAAACATAATTCTTATTTATGCGCCAAATTTTGAATATTTCTTCAAGTGACTTAGCTTGATAACCCTCTGGTGAAAGTTCGTTAAAACTGCCCTTATCTTTGCGTAAATTATTAATTCTCTCTGTCAAAGATTCTCGCATAAACGCATCGTTTGAAGCAGCTAAACCTTTTTCCCAGTAAGAAAATGCTTTTTTTTCATTCTTTTCAATACTTAATGCCATATCCCCTAAATTCAAATATACTTCGTCTATATACTTTGAATTTGGAAATAGCGAAATGAAACTTTCGTAGTTCTCGTATGCCCCATTCAAATCCTTTAGATTTGCTTTTAGCAAATGAGCACGTTCAATAACTATTTCCTCATCTTCCCCTGCTTTCGCTCCTTTTTTCAACATATCCGAAAGTTCTGTTACAGCTTGAATAGCCTGAGTATTTTCTGCTCTTATCTTGCTCTCTTTGAAATAAACTGAATTAGGATATACAAGAGTGATCTCATAAAACAAATCTTCAGATCTATATCTTGTATTTTCTGCACCCTCGACCATTTTAGCCAATCTAAACATTCTTTCAGCTGTTCTAGGATCTTCAGGATACTGCTCTATCAGCTGTTCAATATTTTCTATTACACCACGCTTGCTCAATTCATCAACTTTTCGATCTATGTATATAATCGCGTCCATTGATTCAAAACTTTCAGTGTGTTCTTTTAATAAACCTGCCGCACCGGCAAAATCGCCATCTTCTTCATATTTCTTTATTAAACGTTTTAAAGCACTTAATCGATATTTTTCTTCGCCGGAATAATTCAATGCCCGGCTTATATAAGAAAAATCTTCTGTAAGTTTTTCTAAACGCAAACAAATTTCAGGCCTTCGCTCTGACTCAAAAGATAAAGCCGATTCAAAAGTTTTTATGGCTTCATCCTTTTTCTCTTCAGAAATCTCAAGCATTGCTTTACGAATCGAAGCATCAATACGTATTTTATCCTTTAAACTACTGTCAGAAATAAGTTTTTCATAAAAACGATATGCATTTTTATTATCTTTTAGCTCTTCGTAAATTTGTGGAATGCGTTGCCTAACATCAATTGCTCTAGCGTCAGATTCAAAAAAAGACAAATATTCAAAATAATACTTATTGGCTTCTTCATACGTTTTTTTCTCATCATGCGCCCTAGCCAATCTGAAAAGCAAATCAGATTGCCAAGAAGCATAATTGTGTTTAATCAATATATCCCCTGCTTCTTTGATTAACTCATCTAACTTTTTGTTTCTAAAATATCGGGTTGAAATATACTGCCTAGATGCGCGAGAAAGCAACTGCGATTCTACATTTGAACGCATCAATATTTCATATAAAAACATAGCAGATCGTTCAAAATCTGGTTTCATTTTTGAATTTTCCCGCAAGAAAATATCATAAACCGTTTCTGCAGAAAAACCCGCCAAATCATCTTTTGTCAGACTATCTATATTTTCTGCCTTTTCTTCAACTGTTACACCTTCTTCGCCATCTGCTTTCTTTTCAGACTCTGCTTTCAAATCAGCGCGCTCCTGTGCACGCATTTTTAACCACTGCTCTGAAGTAAGAACTTTTGCAAGTTCAGCAAGTTTTGCATTTATAACATCAGTAAGTTCCGGAGACACACGTAGCACTCTTCGATAATAACGCTCTGCCCTATCGGCATTAAACAATTGAACACAGGCATCACCCATTGCCATGTAAGCCCTGCCCAAATATTTGCTCTGCGGGAACCTTACAGTAAACAAACGAAGCTTTTCTAAACCTTTTAAGCCATCTCCGGATACCAGATATAGTCGCCCCAACCGATATGAGGGAATTTCATTAACCGGGTCAGTTAAGCCAATCTGTTCCTCTGCTGATTCATACCATTTTATCGATTTTTCAATATTCTTTTCGACTCTGTAGGCTATATTTCCTAATGTCAGATAACATGCCAACTGTACATTTCCGGAAGAGCTATTGCTTAAATCTTCAAACACTTTCTCGGCTTTATCAGGATATAAAGTGTACAGTTTAATACCGGCCTCATAAACCAGCCTCCAGCGGTCTTCATCAGCAATCTCTGCAACTTTAATCTCATTTATAAGGTTTTCTAATGGCTCACTTGAAGAAGCCAGACCCACAACCTCAATCAAATTACTGTAAGTATTTCTTTTGTCAGCATTCCCTAAGCTATCAATGTTTTTTCTAAGAGCTTCTTCTCTGATCTTAAAAGCTAAGTCTCGCCATTTTTGCTTGTTTATAAAATAATCTTTATCTGATGGCAAAGCGTGGTCTAAATAATCACGCATCATATGAAGAGCTTTTACCCCCTCATTTTGAGCTAAATATACTTTGTAAAGAGTTAAACGATATTCTTTTGATTTTTCTGTGTCAGGATAAAACTTAATAAATTCAAGCATTAAACTATGAGCTTGTGCAGGATCTTTCAATTCCTCTAAATACAGGTTAACGCTATCAATCATACCTTGACGTGCCCAATAACTGTCAGGATAAACAGAAACCAGCTGAGAATAAATATCTAGCGCATCAACAGGCTTTTTCAAATGCAAAGATAGCAACGAACCAATTCTGTAACGAACCTCGTCGATACGACTCCAGTCATATAAAGTATCTAAATTCCAATTCGATTTAACAGGAGCATATTTTATTATGTATTCTCGATATAATTCCAAAGCTTTATCATAATCACCAAGATCATCATCTGTTATTACAGCTGTCCTAAATAAAGCTTCTCTTACCAATGAATTCTGAGGGTAACTTGTTATAAATTCGTTATATAGCTCAAGAGCTTCTTTATATTTGCGGCTTCTGTATTTTTCGTAAGCCTTATGAAACAAATGGGTTCCCGGAGCCTCAGAAGGCAATGTTCTGCGAATAGAAGCTTCATTTACAGGGTCTTCAATCTTTTCATTTCGTGTCTTAAGTATTTCTGAAGCACTTTTATAATAGTGGAGCGCTTGGTCCAGGTTTCCTAATTTATATTCACTCAGATAACCGGCAATCTTACACGCCAAAACACCCCAGTCAACAGTTTCGTCATGAGCTGCTTTACGTTTTTCTAATGAAACAGATTCCGAGGCGATAAAATGCTGAGGAACCTCTCTGAGCATCTCTAACAAATTTATAGAGGCATCATAATCTTCAAGTTTCTCTGCCAAAAGTCGGCTCTGTAAAAGCACTGCAACCCTGTATCCCTTAAGGCTTTCAGTGTTTTTAATAAATTCTCTGTAATCGCTTAAAACATTCTCATACTTATCGTTTTCGCTGTTTTTGTAATAATGATTAAATACAGCTCTCAAAAAAGTTGCCTCTTGATATCCTTGACCGCCCTCTTTTATTTTATCAAGATAACTCAATCCACGCTTAGGATTATTTAGATCAAAGCCATATAGTAATGCCATAAAAAGATTAGCTTTATTTGCAGGAACAACTTCAGAGAATTTAGCTATTTCTTCCCAAGCCTCAATGGCTCGCATGGCTATTTCTAAATCGTAACCTTTTGAAAAACCTACCAAATACTCTACGGCTTCAATATCTGTCTGCTCAGGAAATGGCTTATAATACTTATAAAAACCTTCGTATATATCTTCTATATCCGTTAAATTTCGGCTCCATAATTCGGCACGGGCAACCTTTGCCCTTACCCAATAAGCCCTGGCAGGATTCTCATTAATAAGCTTATCTAATATTTTTAAAGAGGACTCATAATCTTTGATTTCTCTGCAAATCTCTGCGTCTAACAACATTGCTTCCCATTTTATAACAGGATTAACAACTTCTGCTCTCAGAATTCTTTTAAGATAATCTCTTGCTCTTGGATATTCCTTTAACTCTTTGTAGTGAGATGCTAAATACAATAATCCCTCGCCCGCTTCTCTCTGAGAATTTTCTGAAACAAAACCCATTATCGCATCTCGAACTATCATTGCATCACTTAAGGTTTCAGACAGTTCAGATGTCTTTGTTGCCGTGTTCGCATTAACCTCAAATGAACACGAAATAAAGCAGATAATTAAAAATACACTTATTATTTTAAACAAAGATTTCATTTTATAACTCGATTTACTGGTTTAGGTGCCATAAATATATCAGATTAAAGACAACAGTACAACACCGAATTAGTTTACCTTAATACTTAGTTAATTAAAATCTAATTTTCCTGTCTT
>JAQVCG010000161.1 GCA_028689875.1 Candidatus Rifleibacteriota bacterium
TGAAACAAGTCTTTCACAAACTAAAAATCTCACGGATTCTGATGCTTTTTTATACTTATTTAATTCTTGTATTCGCTAAAATACTAGAATTTTTGAGCCAAAATAAAGGAAAAGATGCTCTTTTTTTGCTATTATAGATATTTTCGTGAAACAACTCTTACACAATGAACTTACTTTTACATCGAGAAACTACTTTTACATTTCACCCCGATTTCAAAATTTTATATCAAACACAGGAAACGGCTCAGCCTTTTTGCGTTCGCGAATAACCCGCAACAAGTCTTTTAGCTCTTTAATGCGCTCTTGATACATTATTACGTTGATTTGATCGAAGTAATCGCCCTCGTAATCGGGCCGGTCAAGATACTTTGCCAGCGAATCTTCGGCCTCTTCTAATCTGGGCTCAATAAACCGCTCAAAAGCGCGGTCTACAACCGGAAGCAAAGCCTGATAAGCAAAGTCGCCGTCGAAAGAGTCGTTTCTGACCATATCTGACAGCAGCTCGCGCTGCAAGTCGTCTAACGGGCGCTGCAAATGCTCACAGAAAGCCGCACGCGCCTTCGCAATGCTCGTTTCATCTGTCGGATAAACTGAACTGTATTTGTGCCCCATAATATAAAGCTCGTATGTAGCGCGTGGGTCGCTCGTGTTTTTGAATTTTTCGGTATAAAAAGCAAGATTTGGTAAGTTTTCTTTTTTTCGCGACTCTTTAATAAGCTTCGAAAGCTCGTCTTTAACATAACTCGGATAATCGCAGCACTCTTTCACTTTGTCAAAAAAGCGATGATCGCTGTAAACAACAAGAGTTTCAGAGAGATTGTTCAGCCAATCATGCGCATAAAAAGTCATATTCACCATATATCCCCCACACCATTTTATTATTAATATTATAACCCGGCCGCAAAAAGTAATATTGCATTTTATGCAAAAAAAAATCCGGGTAATTACCCGGACTGAAAAATAAGGAGGCAAACAAATCCAAAACCCTTTTCGAACAAAAGTGATGTTTTGTTTAGCATTATTTTTAAAATTTTCCGCTGCTGCTTCCGCTTCGGCTTCCACCGCCTGAACTGCCGCCTGAACTTTTAGAAATTCGGGTTTTTGTCGTTGATGTGCGCAAATACTTGTCAATGGCGTTAGTTAGCCTAAAAGAGCCAAATACCGCATAGGTTTTTGAGTCAACTGTTTTAATTCCTTTGTGTACAAAGATCAGAATAATTACTGTAATAAAAGTAATTATCGCAGAAGTCATAAACCCTATGGGAATATATTCCTGAAAATTAGCTACAAAACCAAACGAAGAACTGAGCTTTGCAAAAAGCATAAAAGCATCGTAATAATTTTGCGAGGTCATTTTGTAGCCAATTTGCTCACGAATTCTGTCTAATCGCTTTCTGTGACGGTCATAAACAAAGCCGAATGCAGTAAAGTTTATATCGCGCTCCCGCATAGAAATGGCTAGCACTGCGCCCGAAGCACCGCTGCCGGCCTGTTCTCTGAAAACGCTTCTTGCCAGCTGCTCTATGTTTTGATTACTAAGACTTTTTCTGGTAACAATAAAGAACTCGGCATTAGACTCATCGCTAATTCTTTTAAGCTCATCTTGAATCAAAGTTTGTTCGGTTGAACTCAAAAGATTCGCATCGTCGAAGAGTCGCATTTTACCGCTTAATGCAAAAAGATCAAAGCTGACAAAAAAGAAAAATACCGCTATTAAAACAACTGCTCGTATTTTTTTATATGACATATAGCGCTGTTACCCCCGCCGTAATAATTACCCCTAGAACCACAAACAAAAGAAACGTAAATACCAGGAATCTCATAATGCTAAAAGGCGCTTCACCATATATTTTACCTGTTTGGCCGTTTATCATAAGTCTGTGTTTTTTGCCCTTATAAATGTTCGTGAGAATATAAATAGGCAGCATGGCATAGGCAACTTTAACATCGCTCAAATTCACATTTCCTCCGCTTATTGTTACAGAACTGTAACGTGTGCCAGTGCCCTCAAGGGTTTTGCGCAAAAACTCTTCAACTCGCTTGTGCAATGCATTTTTCGCTTTATCAGAATCCACATCATATTTTTCGGCGAGATAACCTGACATATATTGCATCGAAAAATCACGAATATCATTATAGTTAAAGGGCTCGATGCCATACATCATTTCGTCGGGCAGGTTCTCTGAACCGTCGACAGGCACTTTATCGTAATCAGAATACCCCGAGCGTTTTATGTAGTAATGCTTAGTTTCGGTTATTCGATAATTACCGCTTGTGTGCGAACTCGAATTTCGCCCTTCACCTTCAATGTAGCCCGCTGCGTGGCAGTTAAAAAGCCAATACGGCGCATAAAGGCCCCTGATTTTTTCGACTTTGCCCCCGACTCTGAATTCAGAGGGAGCAAAAATTCTTTTTCTGATCCATTGCAGATACATTTTTTTGGCTTCGTCTTTAGTGATTTTAAAGGGAATAATGTAACGAGGCTTAAACTTCCCTTCGAAGCGTGATTTGATAACCGACGGGTTTTGGCAGTAAATGCAAAATGTAGCCGCAGTATTGCCTTCGGTTAAGATCTCTGCCCCGCAAGCGGTACAGCGATATTCGTTCAACTCAACCTTTTCGGCTTCAGGCCCTTCTTCTGCCTCAATCAATTCGTCTTCAGCTACAAGACTGCTCTCTAACTCATCTTTTTCAAAGGTGCTGTCACAGTAATCACAATGCCACTTTTGCAGTTTAATATCAAAGGTGGCGGGTGCAGAACAGGTTTTACACTTATAGTTTTCTACAGCCACAAATTTTTCTCCAATTATTAGCGCTACCGCAATAAGTCTATAGCATTAAATACAAATTAGCAATTAAACAACAGGCTGTTGTTTTGTAAA
>JAQVCG010000162.1 GCA_028689875.1 Candidatus Rifleibacteriota bacterium
TGTAATTCAGCAAATGAAGCCCTTACGATAGCTTCTACTTACGGTAGTAACATTTATTTTTCGTCAAATATCCCTAATCATGTCAATGTTATAGCCCCAAACGCAGAATTGTCTTATAGCTCAAAATTCATTTTATTTGGCAGTCTTTGTGCTAAAAAAATATACGTTGATAACCGTTTTCAGGGGGGGAAAATCTATTTTCGACCTGAAACAGCCCCCGACTCAGCTTCTTATGATTCTTTTTATAAAGTCTATGTGAGCAACAAGGATTCATATTGGAATGAATAACAAAAACGGTATTTCATTAATCGAAATAATAGTTGCTACCGGTCTATTGGCAGCTGTTTTAGCTCCGGTATTTTTGATTTTTTCATCAGGAAATCGAAACATGGAAATGACTGAAGCGGAGTTCAGAGCACATAATTGTGCCATTGAAATAATGGAGCAGATTATCTCTATTCCATATAAACACATAAAATCCGGCAGTTATACAAGCTCTGAGGTAAAAAATGGCTTAAGTTTTGCAAATTCTCCAATACTATATAAAATTAGCGAAAACTATGATTCAGAACTGAAGATCGAAGACATAAAAGATAGTGGTAAAAGTATTTTTAAAAAAATCATTGTGAAAATTTCATATCAGCCCACGAAAAACTCTGCTATAAAACGCAGTTTCACATTAAAAACGATGGTTGCAAATGAAACGAACTAAAAAAGCCTTTACATTGATTGAGATTATAGTTGTATCAGCAATATCCGCAGTTTTTATAACCACGGTTGTAATGTTATTGATTAATTTCAGAAAAGGCTATTCAAAAAGCGAGTATAGCGGAATTCTCATGCAAGAAAGCGCCCTCTTAATTGCGCGCATCAGAACAGATTTAAACAATGCCGTCGACAAGCAGATATATAGTTCTGAGAACCAGCTAGTGTTTAACGCCTACAATAATACCAAAGGAATAGTAGAGCCAATTGTTTATAGCTTAGAAAAGACCTCTCAAGGGCACATAATCACCAGAAAAGAGGGAAATGAAAAAGCACGCACAATCGTAAAAAATAATGTTGCCTCATTGACGTGGCAAACTAAATTAGATGTCTACGACACCAAACCAATTCCCGTAAAAAGGTTGAGCATTGATTTCGACATACTGTTAGAAGCACCAAATGTGGCAGAGAAAAATTTTCGCCTTAAAACCTCTATATTTCCGGCTCGACTGAATAAACAAATCAACTAATCAGTAATGAGGGGGTTTTTCGCAATGAGGCCTGTCTTCTTGAAGCGGCGAGAGAACTATCTTTCCTTCTAAACGCGACAAATGCTTTTTCAAACGATCTATTATCTGCTGTTGTTCAACAACTACATTATTTAAATCTTCAATATATTTTTCTAAATACACAATTCTTTTTTCTATTTCAAATAATCTGTGTTCCATTTTTATCCTTTTCTGCATCATCAATTACATGTTCATTATTATAAACTAATATCATCAGCGTCATATCATCTTCGAGGTCTTGGTTTTCTGTATGGATCTTATATTTTTCATATAAATTTTTATAAAACAAAGCCGGGTCAATATCGTAAGAATCTATAATAATCTTTTGAAATTGTGAGTATCCGAGCTCTTCACCCGCAGTATTTCTCGATTCAATGATTCCGTCAGAGTAAAAAATTACTGCATCACCTTGTTCAAAATTAAATGATTTTTCAGAATAAACAGTTTTTTTAAATGCTCCCAATACGGGAGAAGTGAATTTAAGCTCTTCAACTATATTAGTTTTCTTTCTGTAAATATATGGTGAACATCCTCCGGCATTTGCATACAAAGCTTCGCCGATTTGGCTGTCAAATACAGCGTATTGAAATGTCATAATTTTTCTTTGCTGCTTATTTTTTGCCTGCAAAATCAATTGATGCAATAGATTTAATATTTTACCCGGCGAATTTTGATATTCTGCACTACACAAGATGCCTGCTTTTGCCATGGCCATAATTAATGCGGCGCCGATTCCGTGTCCGGCAACGTCACCAATTAATGCCGCAAAATATCTGTCATCAATCTTAAAATAATCAATATAGTCTCCCCCTATGCCGCTCATGGCAATGCTTTTTCCATATACAGCAATAGAATTATGAAAAAAGTTTTCTTTTGGAAAAAGGCTCTCTTGAACAACTTTTGCAGTTTCAACTTCAGCTAAGCCAACCATTATATTGTTAAAAATGTTCCCAACTTCTCCGAATTCATCTTTGTCCAGATTAGTTATTCGGTGAGAAAAATCACGATTTTCTATTGCTATTGCCCCTTTTCGCAATTCGCTTAATGGCTCTAAAAAGCTTTTTGCAAGTATTTGAGCCAAACTGATTGCCAATGCAATATTCAATAGCACATATAGCATCATATCTGTTTTTTGTTTTCCGATAATCTGTTCTATATTTTTAATCGGATAAAGCCCTATTAGTCTGTAAGCATTTAAATACTCACCATTAAAGGCAACTGCAACATAGTCTTGCCCATTATAATTAATAGTTTCAATTTCTTCGGACTGTGATTTCCCTGTTTTTTTAACGTAATCTAACAAAACATCGTTTTCGTCCTTAACATTTCCAAAAAATTCACGCGAAGCCAAATTATATGCAACTACCTTTATATTATTTGCGTTTCTATTGGCATCAAGCAAAGAGGTTTTAAGAAAATCCCCTTGTAGGCGGTTACCTAGCCACAAACATACCACCGCATAGTCCAATTTATCGGGTGTATGAACCGGGAAAAATTTGAAATAAGTCATGTTAATATTTTTCTCGAAACCCCAAGGTTTAATATCATCAACATTAGTCATCAATTCATTGGTAATTTCAACAAAATTAAGCTG
>JAQVCG010000061.1 GCA_028689875.1 Candidatus Rifleibacteriota bacterium
GAGCGGGAATCAGGTGATACTACCGCAATTTTTGGAATAAGCGGCGAGTTTTCGCACAGACGCGACAATAAAAAAGAAATGGAAATTCTTAATGAAGAAAAAAAACGCATCACTTTACTTTTAAACAATGTTAAACGTGAAGCTTTGTTAAAACTTGAAGGACTTATTTCACAATTTGAACGCCTGAAAAAGCAGACAGCCGGACTGAAAGCAGAAATTTTGCCCGGCGCCGAAAAACTTTATAATCTTTCGATTGAAGGATACAAACTCGGAAAAATCGGACAAGCAGAGGTTTTGCAGGTTCAGCGCGAGCTGCTCGATATGCGCAAAGCTTATTGGGATAAAACAGCAGAACTTTGGGCGGCAGCGACTGCCATCGAAACCCTCACAGGGCACGGTTTTACCTATGTGTATGAATGTGGCACCGAAGAGAAATAACGGAGAAAAATATGAAAATCGATATAAATAAAAATTTAGTGATAATTGGTGTGTTGATGATTGTTTTGTTGGTCGGACACGCAAGTTTGCGTGGGCAGAACTTAGCTGAGGAATCAACTTGCTGTGGCGGGCACGCAGCAACAACGCAAGAAGTCGAAGCGGCTGACGAACACGAAGACCACGACCATGATGCCGTTAAAGAAGGCGCATCTTGTGCTGCTCCTTGCGGTGCTTCCGATGATCACGCGGGTCACGACCACGGTGCTGTCAAAGAAACAGCCTCTTGCACTGCTTCGGGCAATCACGAAGATCATGACCATGACGCTGTAAAAGAAACTGCATCTTGCACAGCTTCTGACGAGCACGCAGGTCACGATCACGCGGCCGTTAAAGAAAGCAGTTCTTGCGGGGCTTCTGACGGTCACAATCACGGTGGGCACGGCGGGCACGACCACAGTCTAAAAGATGTTGGTTCAAAGCCTGTTGAAGAGCTTTATGCAAAGGATTGCGAGCACCAAATTAAATCTATAGATTGCGACGAATGCCGTTACGAACTCGGAGCTGTAAAAATCACCGAAATGTTGTTAAAGATGATTAAAACGAGTGTTATGCAAAAAACTAACATCAAACAGGCAGTAAATTTTAGAGGCGAGCTTGAGTTTGATAACAATCTTCTGCGCACCGTAACTTCTCCTGTATTGGGCGTTATAGGCACTATGAATGTGCGTGTGGGAGACTCTGTTAAAGCGGGGCAGGTGTTGGCGGTGTTAGAAAGCCGCGAGTTGGCAGGAACAGCATTAGAGCTTCAAAAGCTTTCGTCTGAATTGAGTTTGGCACAAAAGAAATATGAACGTGAAGAACTGCTGAATTCTAAGAAAATCGGCGCCGCAGAGTCTGTGCAAAATGCAAAACAAGCTTATGATTCTTTGGTGTTAGAAAACAAGCGCCTTCGCGGGCAGCTGCGCATCATGGGCGTTCCTTCAAGCGAAATTGACAAAATTGAAAACGGGCAGGACAACGCGGCGTTGTTCGGGAAACTGTCTTTGGTGGCTCCGGTTAACGGCAGAGTAACAAAAGTGTTTGCGACCATCGGCGGCGCCATTGGTGAATACCAGCCGGTTGCAGAGATTGCGGACATATCGAAGCTGAGAATAAAAGCTTTTGTGGCTGAAAAAGACATTATGCCTTTGCTCGAAAACGCAAAGACAAACAACATAACCGGTTATCTGAGAGTTGGCGCATTTAATGATGTAAAGTTCGATGTAAGGTTTGTTGGCGTAGACTCTGAAGTGAGCCGCGGAACCCGTTTGCTGGGCGTGAATTTAGAAGTTAATAACCCTGATGAATTGCTGCGTCCTGTAATGTTTGCTCAAGGCGAATTGTTTTTGGGCACAACAGATGAGCAGCTTTTGCTGCCGGCTTCGGCAGTCTTTAAAGAGGATGGTAAGAATTACGTTTTTGTAGAACACAAAGATATGTTTTTAATGCGTGAAGTAAATCTAGATTATAACTATTCAGATTTTGCACTTGTAAAATCGGGCATTAAAGAGGGCGACAAATATGTTGAAGAAGGCTCTTTTTTGCTCCAGTCTGACGTGTTTCGGGGCAAAATGGGCGCCGGATGCGCACATTAAGAGGAACACCAATGAATAATATAATCGATTTTTTGCTGAAACAGCGTGTATTTGTTCTGATTATGACAATCTTAATTGGAGCCGCAGGACTTTATTCTTGGCACAGTCTTCCGATAGACGCTTTCCCTGATGTCACAAATGTTCAGGTAATGATTTTAACAAAAGTTCCTGGATTCACCTCAATCGACGTTGAGCAGCGAGTTACGTTTCCGATTGAACAACGAATGAGTGGATTAACAGACGTTATTCAGGTGCGTTCTGTCTCTAAGTCAGAAATATCGCAGGTTGTGATAATTTTTAAAGACGGCACGGACATTTATTTTGCCAGACAACAGGTGTTTGAGCGACTTTCTGAGGCAAAAGAGGATTTGCCGGAAGGCTGCGTGCCCGAAATGACCCCCATAAGCACGGGGCTGGGTGAAATATATCAATACACTCTTGAAAGCGACGAATTGAGCCTGACAGAACTGCGTTCTTTGCAGGATTGGGTTGTTGCGCCTCAGCTGCGCCCGATTCAGGGAGTAGCTGAAATCAACAGTTTTGGCGGGTTTGTGAAGCAATACGCGGTCAACGTTGACCCTGTTGCCTTAGAAAAATACGAGCTTGAGCTGCGAACGGTCATTGAGGCCTTAGAGAACAACAATGCCAACGGCGGCGGTGCGTTTGTGGTTAAAGACTGGCAGCAGACCTTTATAAGGTCGTTGGGGCTATTAGAATCAATTGAAGACATTGAAAACATTGTCGTCAAATCTGAGGGCGGCGTGCCGGTTTTGGTTAAGAACATTGCCACTGTCGAATATGGCAAACAGCAGCGTCAGGGCGGCGTTACAAGAGACGACAGGGGTGAAGTTGTGGCTGGAATGGTCATAATGCTTAAAGATGCTAATTCTAAAACCGTTGTAGACAACGTTAAAGAAAGGGTTAAAGTGATTCAAAACACTTTGCCCAAAAACGTTAAGTTAGATACTTTTTACGACCGCACATCGTTGATTCAGGCCTGTATCGCCACCGTTGTAGATGCGATTGGCGAAGGCGCTTTGTGCGTAATTTTAGTGCTGTTCTTGTTTTTGGCAGAGTTTCGAACTGCTCTGACCGTGTTGCTGTCGATTCCCTTAACGTTTTTGGTGAGCTTCATAATAATGGATTTCACGAGTATGTCGTCTAACCTTATGAGCTTAGGCGGCCTCGCTTTTTCTGTCGGAATGGTGGTTGACGCCACCATTGTCGTTACCGAAAACGCGCGCCGGCACCTTGCAAATTCAGATAAGAAAAACCGTCTCTTAGCCATTAAAGAATCTGTTTTAGAGGTAATAAGACCGGTAACTTTTTCGGTGTTCATCGTTTCGTTGATTCTGATTCCGCTTTTTACTTTACAGGGTATGGAAGGCAAAATGTTTATTCCGCTGGCGCAAACCATGCTCATTTCAATGGCTGCCTCTCTGTTAATGGCCATTTTCATCGCTCCGTCGCTCTGTCACATACTGCTGCCTGTTGGCAAGGAAAGTGAGTTTTTCTTTACAAAATACTTTAATAACCTCTATGAAAGCACGTTAAAGCTGCTTTTGAAGTTCCCGCGAACAGTTGTCGGGCTATCCTGTCTTTTGCTTGTTTGGGCCGCAGTCTTGGCGACAGGCTTAGGCACCGACTTTATGCCCGACTTAGACGAAAACGCGATAGCAATTAACAGCGTGCGGCTTCCGAACGCATCACTGGCGGGCTCGGTAAAAACTGCCGACGAAATAGGGCGCATTCTCAGAACAATTCCCGAAATAAAAACTGTTGTGGGCAAAACCGGTCGTGCAGAGATTTCCGAAGACCCTATGGGCCCCGAACAAACTGACTTCGTTATAATGCTTAAAACCAAAGAAGAGCTGCCTAACCTGCGTTCTAAGGCAGTAGTCATTGAAGAGGTGCGGAAATTGCTGGCGCAAGTGCCAGGTTTGCGCCACTCTTTCTCGCAGCCGATTGCTTTGCGCGTCAATGAGCTCATTTCAGGAATCAAAAGCAGCGTTGCAATCAAGATCTTTGGCGACGACTTAGATAAATTGGCCGAAATAGCGCAGGAAGCCACTTCAATTATGGCAACGGTTGAAGGCGCATACGACGTTAAAGCGGCTCAGCTCGCAGGAATGCAGCAATTTGACATCGAGGTCGACAAAAAAGTTGCGGCTTCGTATGGGCTTAATGTTTCAGAAGTGAACGAATTGATAGAAACTGCTGTGGGCGGCAAAGACGTCTCGACCGTAATCGAAGGCCAGCGCCGCTTTAGCCTGTTTGTGCGTTTTGCCGAAGATACCCGAAAAACCATGGCACAAATCATGGAACTTCGCGTTAAAACGGCTATGGGCCAGTATATTCCTTTAAGAACTTTTGCAAATGTAAAAGAAATCGAAGTGCCGATAGAAATTAAACGCGAAAACGGCATCAGAAGCCTTATTGTTGAAGGAAACGTTACCAATAGAGACTTAGGCGGTTTCGTCGCAGACTTGCAAGCAGCTCTGAAACCATTAGAAGAAAAGCTTCCGACCGGCTATCGAATAGCGTTGGGCGGACAATTCGAAAATCAGCAAAGAGCAATGAAACAGCTCGCAATAGTTGTTCCCATCGTGCTGCTGCTGATTTTGGTGCTTTTGGTTATGGCATTAGGCAAGCTGCGCGACGCACTGCTGGTTATTTCGATTCTTCCGTTTGCCTTAGTTGGCGGCGTTGTGGCTTTATGGGGCTGGAACATGACATTCTCGGTATCGGCTGCAATAGCCTTTATCGTATTGCTCGGAATAGCCGTTCAAGACGGTGTTTTACTCGTTTCGTTTATGAGACAGCTTATAGACGAAGGTGAAGAGCTTTCGACTGCAGTGAATAAAGGGTGTGCCCTGCGTTTCAGAGCCATTTTGATGACAACCTTAACAACATTTATCGGACACGTTCCTATGCTCTTGTCTACCAGTGCAGGTGCCGACATTCAGCAGCCTCTGGCATTGGTTGTAAACGGCGGTTTGGTTTCGTCAACTCTGCTGACTCTTTACTTTTTACCGGCTTTGTTTACGATCACCGAAAAATACTTCTCTAATCCTAAAGAAAATTAGTATATAATCCGAGTTTTAACGCGCTCTAGTTTTTCTAGAGCGCATTTTTTTCTTTAGTCGGAATTTTCTTTAGTTGAAGCACAGATTTGATCGTAAGCCAATTGATTCATATTGAAAAAGTCTATGGTATCCAAGTTTGAATCTTTATGGTGTCGAATTAGAGATATGATCTCGTGGTACTCTTCATCGACAAATGGCAATACTGCTATTTTCTTGCATTTTTGAGCTATTGCAGTCTCAAGGAAATTCTTAAAGGCGGTCTGTGGGTTAATATCCCTTTTTGTAGCGTAAAACATATCTTTATATTTTCTTAGTCCAAGACCTTTTGCAAAATACATAAAAGATTTTAAAGTCCCGTAGCTTTCTTCGGGGATCAATACAAGATCATAGTCTGCAAGCTCGCCGGTGATTGCATTTCTTATAACGCCTATTTTTATAAGGCCAATCTGGTATTCTATTCTGGGATATTTTATAGGCGAAAATCTTATTCCATTTTGCTTGTGCATAGGATCAGAATATTTTCTGAGTATCGAAACCCATTTTGGCACTTCGATTTTTTCATTTATCGCCGGAACAAAAAGACAGTCTGCGCACCAATGACAAAAATAAAAATTAAACGAAGCATTTTGTATTCCCACTAATTTTCCTAAAAAATTATTGCCGGTGCAGCATTCATAGTTGCCGCCCTCACAGCATCCGTCACGGATAATAGCAACGTCGCTGACTTCAATGTTAAGTTGCTTGAAAAGTCCGATTAGTGCGTTGTTATCTATCTTTAAGCAAAGGACTTTACCAATTCTGTAACTTCGGGGGAAAGAGTTGGAATTGAGAATAACTGTATCAAATGGCAAAGTTTGAAACTCTTTTTGGTAGGCACAAGAAGACGGGTATAGCAAAATTTTACCCGCTCTGTCTATGCTTTTTAAAAGCTCAATGACTTTTTTAAAAAATGGAAACCTTCTACTTGAGTTTATGCAACTAAGCATATAATTGTTTCTCCGTTTTATTGATTTCACTATCCCACACATTTAGTCTAGCAATTATTACCCGCATAAGCAAGTTTAGGTAAGTTGAGTAAAGTCTTATATCTATAGGTTTTAGTGAGGTTTGCGGACGGTTTCATTAAAAGTTTTTTGCATAAATTAAAACTTTTATAAAAAAAGTTTAAAAAGTTTGTCCCATTTTTTCAAAAAAAAGGATTCATGTTTAGGAGCATGTTTTTTTTGATGTGTTTTTTACAGAAAATTAAAAAAAGGAGGTTACTTATAAAATGATGTGCTGCCAAAAGTGCCCTTTTAATCCGACTATGGGCTATTCGGATCTAAAATGTGCCAAACCATTGTGTGATGTTTCAATTGAAAATAGTTTTTGTGGTGATTCGTTTTATTGTTACAAGTCGCTGGGAACAAGATGTTTTATGGACAACTACGTAATTGAGAAATTGCAGCACAACGATGAATTAGCCGTTCAGCTGGCCTTCTACACTTTAAAGACCGCTTTAATGGGTAGAGACAGGTCTTTGCTTTTGAGTCTGTTTAGTGCTGCAAATATCAGCATTCGAAAAATTTTGTGGGACTCTTTAAAGCTAAGCGAATCGAGAAGCCTTTGGCTGTTGAATCCTGTGTTTGTTGCGGCCGGTTTACCCGCACTCGAATGCTTAAACACAACAGCAACGGTTCGAAATCGCTATCTGTCTGCGATCTCAGGGTCGTTATCAGTTCATTCTGTTCAGTCACATAAACTTAATTATTTTATTAATGAAACGAGGAGAGAAAAATGTTGAGTATCAATCGAATAGTTATGGCAGGAAACCTTGTGAGAGACCCCGAAATTCGTCATTTTGGCAACAACGTAGCTATTGCAATGTTTACTTTGGCTGTTGATAAATCGATTAAAACCAAGTCAGGAGAATACAAAAAGCAGGTTGGCTTTTTTAAAGTAGTCACCTGGAACCAGGTAGCGCATCAGTGCATGAAATTTTTAAAGAAGGGTAAACAAGTTTTTGTGGAAGGCGAACTTTCGAACAGAAGTTATGACGACCAAAACGGAAAAAAGCAGTATATGACGCAGATAGTAGCTAAACAGGTGTCATTTTTTACTAATCCGAAAGGTTCAAACGATTCTGAGGATACCGAAGAAAACTTTAATCTTTTATAAGGAGAGTTTTAATGAAATGTAATGAATGTCCTTTAAACGAAGAATCAGAAAAGTTTGATAAAGCTTTAATTTATAAGGCACCCGAAGATTTAAGGGCTTTCTTTACCTGCTCGATTAAAGACTGCGAAGACAAATCATCTAAAACTTCAGATTCTTATAAAAAATATTACAGAGCTTCTATTTGCCCCAAAACCGTTTGGACAGTTATCTATATAGGCTGTAAAGATGAATTTGCCATAAATCAGGTTGACGACGTATTTGACCAACTCGTTGAAGGAGGATACTCAGAACTTTTATGCAGTTTATTCGAAAACGCTTCATATGAAATCCGCCGCAAACTCTGGCTTAAAATGACCAAAGATCATATGAATAAAATGTACATGTTCGATGCATTATTCGAGCGTGAAGGCTTAAGACCTTTCTGCACGCAACCCGAAGGCGCAGACGACTCTATCGGCCTGCATCGATACCAGTATTACATTCTGCACGGCACCTTAGGTTACATCAACCAAAGGAACCAAAGAATCCAAGACTAATCGCGTATTTTTTGCTCCCCAAATTTTGCCTCGCGCTCTGCCTAACCCGCAGAGCGCTTTTTTTAGTAAGTTTATGATTTTTTTAAATATATTTTAGGTAAAACTATCTTAATTTCGGGATAACCGGTTTTAGTATTGTTGTCGGGCTTCTTTTGCCACCAAATAATATATTCTGCTTCGGCATGCTCGACGTTGTATCCCTTTTTCTCGTATTCTTCTAATGCTTTCGTGAAAACGCCGGAAAATTTGAGACAAGGTTTATCGTTTTGATTGCTGCAGCCACGCGAGCTTATTTTAAGCTGTGAGCCCGGTATAATATCTGCTAAGTTTTCTTGAACATCATAAAAATAGTCAAGATAAACATCTTTATGCGTTGTGCTTACAATCAATTCTTTTGGAAAATCATAAATTTGATTATCGTTTTGCCAATCAGCTTTGTTCCCGATTAAATTCGTTATTTGTTCATTATTTGTTAAAATCGTAAGACCTGTTTTTGCCCTGGTAATTGCCACATAAAGCTCACGCAGCTTTTCCGGGGAAATCGATTTATAGTTGTTTAACATCAGATAGACATTATCAAACTCTTTGCCTTTGCTCTTATGAATCGTAGAAACCAAAATTTCAGATAATTCGCCGGTGTAAAAATCATCAAGCTTTGATTCAAATAAAAACTCTTTAAAATCTGATAAATACTTACTCTGATTAGCTGTTTTGTAAAAGTCATCTATAATTCTTTCAGTAACTTCTAATAGGGTTGAATTTTGGTATTTTAATTTTAAAAGTTTTTTAGCATTTTGCCAGATTTCATCGCTTACGTTAACCTTATTCTCTGATTCTTGTTCTATTAAGTTAAGAAAAAATCTAACTTCAAGAAGGTTTGAAATATTGAAACCACTATTGCTTTGAATAAGCTTTGCCGGAATACCATTTTGTTTTAATATGCCGGCCATAATAATTGTATCGTTGTTGGTAAATGTCAGGATGCACGAAGTGCCATTGTTTGGTGCTGCTTTTATCTTGTTCAGCATCGGTTCAAACAGATAATTACTTTTTAATTGAATCAACTCAACAAAGCCCGGTTTTAAATTTTTAGCTACCAGCGGTTCAGTTTTTAAGCGATTTGATAAATGTTTTGAAAAATCGTTGGCTATTTTAACCAATGCGGCATTGCTTCTGAAGTTTTCTATTAATTCTATTTTTTTAGAGCCTTCATTTTTAAGCAAATTTCTTAAATAATCTGAATTAGAGCCTCTAAACTCGTATATGTTCTGATCGTCATCGCCTACGGCTATCAGCTGCAGGTTCTCATTTTCTTCTATGAGAGTGCTTATTAACTCGAATTCTTCTTTATTAATATCTTGGGCTTCATCTATGACTAAAACAGTTTTTGTTATTCTGCTTTTTTCAACCTCGTTGTTTTTTATGGCTTTGATCGCATTTTCTACGGCCTTATCAGAGTCTTCTAACGAGCCAACTTTGCCCAAAAGGTCAAAACAGTAACTATGAAAAGTTTTAATTTCTACCGAATGCGCCGCATTTCCTATCAATTCTATTAAGCGCTTTTTAAACTCTGTAACAGCGGCTCTTGAAAAAGTAAGCATCAATAACTGCTCGTGTTTTACATCTTCTAACAAGATCAAAGAGGCTAATTTATGAACTAAAATACGGGTTTTCCCACTACCGGGGCCTGCAGCAACAACAATTTGTTTTGCGTCTGTCTCTTTAATAATTGAAAGTTGCCGCTCTGAGAGACTTCCGAAAAGTGTTTGGAATTTTTCGGGTGTAATATTTTCTTCTATTTCTGCTCTTCTTTTAGCCGAAAAATACTTTTTAAGGAAAGTGTCAAAATTTAATTCAAAGTAGTCTTCAACAAAGTTTTGAGCTTTTTCATGGTTTTCTAATTGCAGCTGTGCATACTCGCCGGCAATGTGAATTTGTTTAGTTTTATTTTTGTAGTAGGATGCAAGATTAATGTAATTCTCTTTTTTAAAGTGTATTCGATTATTATCTTCAAGACGCTTTATAAATAGACGGTTGTAAATAACCATAAAACCGCCTTCAATGATAATGGCTCCGATTCTTGAAAGAAAAAACAGCGCTTCTTCCACCTCGTCGCCGGTTGCTGTATATTTAAAAAGAGAATTTTCCTCTTCAAAGGCTGTTTTAATCTCTAATACAGAAAATTTTAACTCGGTTTCTTCGCGAGAAAGAAGTAGTTTAAGAATACAACGGGCAAGTTCTTGTCTCTTACGAAACCTCTCTTTAATGATCTCTTTTTCTTTCGTGAGCCTTAATACTACTTTGTCTCGCGTTGCTTCTAAAATTATTTGTCTCACCCAGCCGCGCATTTCCCAGAAATTTACGAGCTTTTTCAGCTGGATAACGCCTTGACAGATATATCCTTCTTTTTTGGCACTTTCGTTTAATTTCTTAAACTCAAATGTATTATTCTCAATTTCAATCTTGTTCAGTAAAAATTCTTCTAATTTAAAATATGTTTCAAGTGCATTAAAAACGTTTATTTTGCTCTTGCTTTTCAATTCTGCTGTAAGATCTTTGCTGTCTCCAAGAAGTTTAGCTTCGCGCAATAAATTGATTATTCTTAATACGTCTTTACGTTTAATTCCGGTGGAATCCGCTAAATACTCAACTCGGTTTTCACCTTGTGTGTCACCCGGTTTTGAGCGCTTTAAAGCAGAAAAAAGCTTACTCATTATTTGGACGGCTATGCCTATGTCTTCTTTTGGAAAAACGCCCGATTTTTCAATTTTTTCTCTGGCTTCAATTGTGCTTTTTACCATGATACTGTCTGCGTAAACCCTGGGGTTATTCTGACCGCGCTTTACGAATCCGGCTGTTTCAAGGGCTGATATTGCTGTTGTAACCCTTGTTTCAATATCAAAAACATTATCGTCCCAACCGGCTTTTCGAGCGATCTCAAGTGCAGAACAAGATACTTCTGAACGATTTTTCGTAATTTCTTTGATGGCCGTCCAAATTTGTTCTATCTCTTTTTGATTTATTCTTGTTAGGTTAAGCAAAAGAAAGTGACTGTCTAAATCTTTTTTATTAAACAAAATGTAGCATTCACCGGTTAAATTCTCGTCTCTTGCTGCTCTGCCGGCTTCTTGTATGTAATTTTCCAAAGAATCAGAAATGTTGTAGTGCACAACGAGCCCAACGTTAGATTTATCTACACCCATTCCAAATGCTGATGTGGCAACGATTATGTTGACTTTATTTTTTATAAAGTCTTCCTGGTTGATGACTTTCTGTTTTGTGTCCATTTTTCCGTGAAAAAAAATGGCCGGCAGTCTGTCTTGGCTTAGTTTTTCTGCTAATAATTCAGCGGTTTTGGTCTTTGAGGTGTAAACAATGGTAGGACATTCTTTCTCTTCAATTAAAGCCCTAAGCGTTGAGTATCTTCGTGATTCGTCATCAACTTCTATTACTTTAAATTGCAGATTTTTTCTTTTTCCGCTTGCTGTGAATATTTTAAGATTAAGATCTAATTTTTCTTTAAAATATTTTTTAATATCCTCTATTACTTGAGCTTTTGCGGTTGCGGTAAAGCAGGAAACCTGTATTTTATAACCGCCGCCCTTTTTCTCTTGAAGATTCTTTATGAAATCACCTATGTATAAATAGTCTACCCTGAAATCTTGCCCCCATGATGAGAAACAGTGCGCTTCATCGATAACAAACCTTGTAATATTTCTGCTTAAAAGCAATCTTTCAATTGATTTAGAGCGCAAAGATTCTGGGGAAAGATAGATAATTGATGTTTGCCCTTCTTCGGTTCGTTCAAATGCCTTTCGCCGTTCGATTGGGTCTAACAGCCCATTAATCGTTGTGGAAACAAGTATATCTTTTTTTTCCAAATTATCGACTTGGTCTTTCATCAATGATTGCAGCGGAGATATAACAACCGTGAGCGCGCGTGCGGCCTCGCCGGCAATTAGTGCCGGAAGTTGAAATGTTATGGATTTTCCGCCGCCTGTCGGAAAAACAGCCAGTATAGAATCATTGTTTTCTATTACTGCTCTGACAGCTTCTTCTTGTAGCGGCTTGTCTGCAAAAGTTCTAAATTGTTCGAAGTGAAAGTGTCGTTTAAGCGCTTTAATAGGATCAAAGCGATTCAAGCAATAATTGCAGTGCTCTTTGCACATTTTGTTGGTAAGTTCAAAAACTAAATTTTCGGTTTTTGGGTAATTTGCCATTACCCAGCGCGGAGTTATCGAATCTATGTCGTTTACATTGATTATTGCCAGTGCATAAGCAAGCTCAACCGGTTGGATATCAATGATTTCACGAATATTAGAATTTTGGCAAATCAGGTGTTTAAAGCTTTCTTTAATTAATTGTTCACAATTTACATCTTTGTAATCGTGCGTATCAAAAAATTCAAAAAAAGAAGAATAATCACTTTGTTTATGGAGCAAAAGATAAAAAATAGCTTTGAGATATGGATTAAGCTCATTATAAGCTGATATCTCGTCTTCTAACAAAATTTTGCAAATTTTTGAATCATTAAGCGGGTCGTTCGGTTGTTCATATTCAAGTTTATAATCCTTTACCAGCTTATGATAGGGCTTTTTAGGAAACAATAAGGGCGACCAAAGCAAAGTATCTATAACCGGTGTATTATCAAAATTTTGCTCAGAGAGTGCTTGTTTAAGATATCTTAAATCATGAGCTAAAATATTGTGTCCACAAAAAAAGCCGGCTTTTTCGATTGTTTTGACAAGCTCTTCAATGCGATTGCCATGATATTGTTTCTGCCCAAGAACAGCACCAATATCCACAATCTCAGATGAAGATGGATTTACTTCAAAATCGAAAAAAGCTATCTTCTCTATTTTATCTTGTATTTCAGACTTATACACAATTTAAATCTAACACTTTAAGTTTAATTAAACAACCAAAAATCTAGACATATTAGGCTCTATTTAACACTAGAGCGCTTGTTTTTAATGTAATGTAAAAAGTTGATGATGCCGGCGAGCAATACGGTTATGTCGTCGAGCCAGCCTATGATGGGTACAACATCGGGTATGATGTCAACCGGCAAAACAACGTAAAGAAGTGCCAATACAAATAAAACAGCCTGAGTCGCAGGCTTTGCCAAAATGCCGCCGGCTTTTTCGGCTTCTACGTTTTCTTGATTCTGAGTATTTTCTGTCATTTCGTTTTTAACCCCTGCTGATTATCTCGTTAGTATCAAAAGCAAATTATAACATAATTTCAATCGGGTCCACCTATTGCGGTATTAGTGGCGGGTTAGTGTTCGCGTTTTAGATAGACCATATCGACTAGTTGTATTCCATCTTCATACATTT
>JAQVCG010000163.1 GCA_028689875.1 Candidatus Rifleibacteriota bacterium
AATGCGTTTTTCTACTTCAATATTTCGGGGAAAGCTCCTGAGAACCATACAAACTTGAACCATCAAGACTGCAATTTTTTCATCTTGCTCAAAATTAACGGCTTTTTTTAAGTCATGCAAAAGATCTGAGCGCCTTTCAAAAAGCACTTGATATATGGCAGACTTCTTTTTTTCGTTATCTGGGCTATAGAATCTTAAAGCCAGTTCATGTTTATCGAGCATTTAATCAAAAAACTTTCGCTTCACAAAATGGAACACCTTTTTTATCTTTTTCTGACAACAGTGGCTGCTCAACATTTAGGGGCCATTCGATAGCAATTTTGCTATCATTCCATATTATAGTTTTCTCGGCGGCCGGATTATAAAAATCAGTGCATTTATATTGAAACTCCGCAATTTCACTCATCACATAAAATCCGTGCGCAAATTGCGGCGGCACCCAAAGCATCTGCTTGTTTTCGTCAGACAATATTGCGCCCACCCATTTTCCGAATGTAGGTGAATTTTTACGCAAATCGACCGCCACATCAAAGACTTTGCCCAATGTAACTCTGACAAGTTTTCCCTGAGTGTTTTCAGTCTGATAATGCAAACCGCGCAGAGTTCCTCGAACAGATCTGCTGTGATTATCTTGAACAAAGTTAAAATTCAAACCATTTTTTGCGAATACATTTTGGTTCCATGTTTCCATAAAGAAACCTCGTTCATCTGCAAAAACTCGGGGTGTAATAAGCAAAACATCAGCAATTTGAGTGTTTTCTACAAGCATTTTCTTGCTCCAATATTGTATTATAGGCATTATACTAACACTTTATAAATCATTCAATAGTATTTATTTGACAAGAATATTTTCAACTGCTAATTTGAACTCGCTCATAACCTTATGAAAGACTTTTTTGAAATACCGACGGTATATTTTACACAGCTTTTGCTTGCTGTATCCATGATTGGTTACGGCAAGCTTTTAAGCGTTTATTTTAACTTATCTTTGCAGAATCTCAAAATTCATGTTTTACCTTTATTTTACTCATTACTGGGTCTTATAGGAACAACTTTTGCCGCAGCCGCTATAAACCTGTTTTTTCCCATAAATAGCTATGTTGCAGTATCGATTATCTCTATTGGCATTTTGATATTCCTGTATAAATTTTCTGAGCTTAAACGCATATTCTATGTTTTTCATATATTATTTCCGCTAATATTGTTGGGCACCTTTTGTCTTTCACTCTTCTGGGGCCTTCAACTTGGCGACACCTGGGGATATCACATTCTGGCAACCAAATGGGTAGTTGAGTCTCCCGTGCCTTTCGGGTTAGCTAACTTAAGTCCACGGCTTGGGTATAACTCTTTTATTTTTACAACTTATGCAATCACAGATTTTATGTTATATGTTCTTGACAGGCCGCTTTTTGTGTTTTTCCCCGTTTTTATTTCGCTCTTTTTATGCACTTCAATATATGCGTGCAAACGTCTTAAATCCACAAAAAAGCGTCACTTTTCAGACTTATTTTTAATCTTTTCGCCCATCCCATTTTTTTTATATACCAGGTCGTACGGCTCATTCGCGCCTGACCTTGCGGCAATAATATTTGTATTGGCCACATTTTATTTGAGCGCAATATTTTATGAATGTAAAAGTAAAAACGACCTAACCCGATCAAATGCATCATTAAATGCCTCACTAATTTTTGCCTCTTTTACCTTTGCCATAAAGCTTTCTATGATATTTGTCTTGGCCGTTCCGGTTATTATGTTTCTATGCCGTTCCAAGCAAAATATTCTCAAAAAACGAAATGTTTTTTTATGCTGTCTGATTTTACTTCTATTCACCCTCAAAGGCTATATGCAAAGCGGGTATCCGGCTTTTCCTCACCATGCTTTAAAAATTAATGCCACTTGGAGAGTGCCGATTGAACTGGCAAAATCTGAAACAAAGTTCATCAAAAACTTTGCCAAAGACTACAGCAAATGGAACGACGAAAAGTACATAAACTCATACAAATGGCTTCCTCGCTGGATTATGCAGTTCATAATCTACGACCGCGCACTAATAGTTTTGTTTTTGTTTACATTAGCTGCCTTTTTAAACACACGCAAGAAGTCGCCATTTATATTTTTCCCTCGAAAATTCGCTTTATTCAAACCTTTTCACGCTATATTTTATGTTTCTGTTTTCGGCACGCTCTTTTGTCTTTACAATGCGCCTTCAACCAGATTCGCGCACGGGTTTCTGTATTCAGGATTATTTGCTTTATTTTGTGAGATTATCTGTGCTAATTCTGATTTTAGCATTAATGAGAAACGCAGTTATATTTATGGAAAATTGCTCAGAGTGTTTGGAGCAATATCTTTTATTTGTGCTGTAACGTTTTTTTGTGACACATACCTTTTTTCGGGTCACTTTGACTCATTTGTAAAAAAACTTTTTCCCTCGACTCAAATAAGAAGCTTACCTTTTGTTTATTTCTCATTTTTGTGTTTTCTCGTTTTAGTCTCAATCGCATCATATGTTTTGAGCAAAAAACTTAAAGATGACAAAAATTTAAGCTTTTCTTACGTTAAATATATGTTTTTTGTCATAATTATTACGACGACAAGTCACTTAGCACTTGAAATGCCTGCTATATTGGGCACACACAATCGATTACATTTTCCCGAAATAAAAATGGAAATAAACTCGGAAAACGGTATAACCACCTATCATGCGCCTTGGCCTTACAATGTTACGCGATTTTCAACCTGCAGAAAGAATGAGAAGTTGGTATACAAAGAGTTTTTGGGGCGAGCCATGTTTATTGACCCTCGCGAATTCTGAATTTGTATTGTTTTATGTGAGAGTCTGTTATAGGAT
>JAQVCG010000164.1 GCA_028689875.1 Candidatus Rifleibacteriota bacterium
GCAACAATCACACGCATTTCATCGATATCAAAAGGCTTCGAAAAATAATCGTATGCCCCCTGCTTTATCGCATCAATGGCAAGCTTTTCGCTGCCATATGCAGTCATTAAAATAAAAACAACCTCAGGATCGGCCTGTTTCGCCGCTTGCAAAAAGTCCAGTCCCGTCATTCCGGGCATGTTGTAATCGCTTATTATGACCTGAAAAGCACCCGGCTCTATGAGTTTCAAAGCTTCAGACGGGCTGTCACAGGTTCTTACCATATAGCCCTCTTTGCCTAACGCCGCTTTTAAGCTAAACAAAATAGATTTTTCGTCATCAACAACTAAAATATTGTGCTTTTCAAATGCCATTTGCCGCCCTCATTCCTTTTTTTTGTCAGGCAGGAATAAGCTAATGCAAGTTCCTACGCCTATCTCGCTCTGCACCTCAACGATGCCGCCGTGTAAATCAATTATTTTTTTTACAATTGCCAATCCAAGCCCTGTTCCTCGCTGCCGCGTGGTAAAAAACGGTTCAAATATTTTTTCTAACGCCTCCGGCGACATGCCCTTAGCATTATCTTTTACATTTATTATTATACCGCCTTTTTCATTACTGACATAAGCCTCTAATTCAATTGTTCCGCCACTTTCGGGCATTGCCTGAACTGCGTTGATTATCAGGTTAATCATAACCTGTTTGAGCTTTTCGGCATCTGCAAACAAACAAATTTTTTCGTCGTAACTGCGCTTTAATTCTACTTTGTTTCGTTCTGCCTCATGGCTTACAAGTGCCAAAACCGGCGTCATTATTTCGCCTAATACAGTATCTTTAAAACTGCTTTCTTCAGGTCTGGCATATTTTAAAAGCTGAACCACCACCGAATTTAACCGGTCAACTTCAGACACTATTACTTCAGCATATTCTCTGCGCGAATCACCCTCTGAAAGCTCTTCTTTTATAAGCTGACCCAAAGTTTTTATTGAAGCTAACGGGTTTTTAATTTCATGCGCTATGCCCGCCGCAAGTTTTCCGACAGAGCTGAGTTTGTCTGCATGATACAGCTGCATTTCTATCATTTTTCGTTGTATCGCCATATTTTCAATATTCGCTATATATTCTTTTACTTTTTCGTGATGCTCTTTTAGCGAATCAGCCATTTTATCAAACGAATCAGCTAAGCTACCCAATTCATCATTATGAAAAGAGCCTATCCGTGAATCTAAATCGCCGTCAGCAATTATTCCGGCGCTCTTTTGTAAGTTTTTGATGCGTAAAAGCAAAACACGTTCAGTGAAAATAACTGCAATAATCAAGGCAGCAATAAATGTCCAAAACGAAACATTAAAATGCCCTGCATTCGCCTCTGTTATAAGAGACTGCATCTTTTCTTCTGAAACCGCCGTATAAATGTAGATCGAATCGCCTTCTGCCGTGGTCTCAAGAACTTCTCTGCCCACTGAATATGCTACTTTACCTAACAGCAAAGACCAAATCGTATCTTTAGTGTTTTGCGAAACATAATGATATTGCGCTAATTCTTCTCTGATTTCGCTTTTCATAGAAGATGCAACAATATTTTCCTTTACCGCCAACGAAATATCTGCCTGCAAATATCCCGCCATCTTTGAAACATAGGCATCATTAAGCTTTTGCCGTAAGAAAAGTCTTCCCAATAGCTCGCCATACTTAATAACCGGCACCGAAACCGTTAAATAAAGCCCCTCGCCCTCGTATACCAAATTTACGCGCGACAAATAATTATTTGTGTCATCCCGACTCAACACGGCCGATTCTTGAATATTCTTAGAAAAGCTGTCAACACGCAGTCCCCTAGCTAAAACTACAGATATATCATAAACTTTGGTGCGTGCCGTTAAGTGCGCCAGTTCTTGCTGCAATAAGTGTTCAAGACCCTCCGCGCATAAAAGCACAATTCTTTCGTTTTCAGAATAAAGCATAGCCAAATTCAGCAAAGCGTTTTTCTCGCTTTCCCAATAGGTTTTTACTGAATCTTTTGCGGCCAAAACCTTTTGCTGGAACATTTCGCGCATTTTTTCGCGTATGAGCTTGATAGAAGTCTCGTTTGAAGTCAGAGAAAGCCCACCCAACAGCACAAACAGCAAAAGAATTACTTTAAATCGAAGCGAAACATAAAAATTCATGGCATTATCTCAATTTAAATGCTCAGAAGAATAATAAAGCACCCATACCTTGAAGACACCTGAAGAAGTTTCGCCAATCGTTACTTCTATGTCGCCCCAGTTGCCTTTTGGATACATAAATAATCGGGCACTGTTGCCTTTAATATCTGCAAGAGTCGAATCAACGGGCGATTCTCCGAAACTTCCGCCCCTGAGTCCTGCTACATTTGAATTAAAGCCTCGCAGTTTCAGATCTGTGAATTGATGTTTGTTTTCATTGTATCCGGGGAAAGATGAGTCGAAGCCTAAGTCGTCACAATACATTGCAAGCGCAAAGTCTTCAAAAAATTCATTAAAATCGGTTATGCCGGCTTTTCCGAGCAAATTCTCGACATCGGCGAGCCCCGAGTGAAGATTGCTGCCGCCGTCTGTGCCTTCGAGGCTTTTCAATGCATCTACCGGAGCACATCTTTGCTTTAAATACGAAGTAAACAAATATTGCAGACCGTAATTGCCCGCCAAAGGCTCAGAGGGCCAGAACTGCAGTCCATATTCGTAAGGTTTGCCTAAAAACGCCCCAACCCGCTCTACGTCTACAAGATTACTTTGCATAAACCCGTAGCCGCAAGCTTCGCGCGCAGCTGTCGAAAGGCCTGCCTCAAGCCAGTTTGTGCCGTAATAAAC
>JAQVCG010000165.1 GCA_028689875.1 Candidatus Rifleibacteriota bacterium
ATTGGCGGCAAAATGAAGCTGTAAAAAAGGCTATCGAACAAGGCCAACAGAAGCGCTGGAAACGTAACATTAAACAAATGGGCTGTAACTTTGAAGAAGTCGAAGCCGATTTTGAACGAATGGCAGCGACACTTAATGCGCTTGAAAAAGATTACAATATGGAGACTTTTACCGAAGGCGGCTATCGCTACATTGTCGAAACAAAGAAAACTGGCAACAGAATCACCCGAAGCGTCACCAAAACGCCGGAACTTGTGCCGATTGAAGATTTATTAAAACCTGAAAATCTTTGATACTTGGATTTTATGAGGCAATAAAAGGGCTTTACTCAGAAATCAGGCAATCTATAACGCAGTAAATCACTTTTAAGCCTATTTGCAGCCCCGCCACGCGATTTAAAATAACTTTTGGTAGTTTTACTCAACCGAAGGCAAAATAAACGCTCTCAGGGCTTAGATTTACGGCGTTTAAAGTATCTACAATGACGGCATGACGGCCATTCTATTTTACCAGTATATGCGCCCTTGCGAATGACAGCGCCTATTGATACTAGACGACAGATAATGCAAATAATTTTTTGCGCCGTCTCGACGATAGGTAACTTCATGTTTAAACCTGCTTCAAAATTTAATAGGCTGTAAATTATTTACATTCTGAATTTAATCGTCATGAGTAGCGATTTTGTTAATTTTACCTCTCAGAGAATTTAAACGCAGAATTTAAGGGCTGTATAACCAGCTTATAGATTAAAAGTCTATGCTTTGCGCCGCAAACGGGGCAAGGTGCGTTTTACTTTGCCGCTGGTATTGTTTATACCTTTTGCCCTGTTTCGATGCGTTATAGGGCGTTAAAGTATTTGCTGGATCCGAACTAACCAGTTGTGTCAATTAATTGACAGAACCAAAGTTAGCAAAAGCTAGCAATTTTTACCGCTTTTTTACCGCTTTTTTACCGCTTGCCATGTAAAACCGCTCTATCACTTAACTTTTGTGATTTTGCTATATTCACAAAAGATATTGCTTGCGTTATTATAATATTTGCATTATTGTATTATTTGTAAGCACAATTAAAAAAGAGGTGGCGAAAATGAAGGGTTGTAGAGCACTAAACGAAAACGAAGTTAAACAGATTATTGAAAATATGGTTGATGCAAAGGGGCGATTACTTGCACTTACCGGTTTATATTTTGGAACTCGAATTAGTGAAGCTCTGGCGCTCAATTTCGATGATGTTTCAGGTAGTATGCTTTCTCTGAAAAGCGCCAAAGGTAGCAATAATCAAACTTTTCAGATTACACCGGCTTACAAGCGAGCATTGGCAGAAGTAAAAGAACAATATCGGGCTAAGGGCTGGGTTGTAAATGGCGATACTGCACTTTTTTTGAGTCAGTCAGGGGTTAGAATGACGCAGCAGGCAGCAAGTTATATTGTTAAAACTGCCGCGAAAAAAGCAAATCTTGAGGGTAAAATAAACAATCATAGTTTCAGAAAATGTTTTGTAACAAAGATTTATTCTTTAACTGGTTGCGACATAGCACAAACTAAGCAATACAGCAGACACAAAAGTCTTGCAAGTCTTGATTATTACATTGCAACAACAAGCGGCACTGAATTAGTAAATAGTTTAAATTGGTAAATATGGAGATACAATTATGAGCACAAACGAAAGCGGCAAACGTCCTGAAATTATAACAATTCGTGTTAAAGATACAGAATTGAAATGGCGATTAAAATCGGCGGCAGCTGAGCACAGAACAACAGTTTCAGCACTTATTGAGCAATTTCTCAATGATGGGCTAAACAATCTAGGGGGCAAAAATGATAATCAAGGCTGAATTATAAATGTGCTTCAACAATTTTTGATGATTAGAAATGCAAGCATTAAAAAAAATATATTTCTGGGAGTTTCTCTGGAAGGTGCATGGATAGGGAAGCGTTTTTCTAGAATTATCTGGTAGTGCTTGTCTCAGGGCTATTTTTCACGATTGCAAGCATATTATTATAAACAAGTTCGCTGTATAAGCGGGTTTCGGCGTTTTTTGGTGAAAAAATGGAGCGGTGACAAAATTTGGAGAATATTAAACAATCTGATATTATAGGCAACATGAAAGTATTTCAAACATAAAAAAAAGCGCCGTCTGAAAGGCAGACAAGCACGTTTTTTATTTGGTCTAGCGGTAGTCCGAGTATAGAACAACCAAAACACTTTTGGCAAGAAAAATCTTGTGTGCCTTCAGATAGCCTTTTTTAAAACTATCTCAGGAGGCATTACAAATGCAAAGCGACCTTATCACCACAAAACAGGCAGCGGCTTTAATCGGCTATCACCCAGTCTATCTGACCAAACTTGTTAGAGACGGAATCATACCCGGCTATAAATGCGGCCAATGGCGTATAAGCAAATCGGAGCTATTAGCGTTTATCGCAGCGGGCAGCAACCAGGGCGTTAATCCCAAGAAGGGGAACTAATGCCATGACCAAAGACAACAAAACCGGGGCTGTAACCCCGGCTGACAATACAAACGCGATAGTTAATACTAACATAGATGATGCTAAAAATCAAGTATTCGCGCCGGTTATTGCTGATATTCTCGCAGAAGCAAAGCAACAGAGAAGCGAATTACAGGCCAAAAAACCAGAAAGTCACCCTTTGCAGAGGGTTGATGTTAACAATGCTGGAGATATTGCGCGGTCAATCCATAATCCCTATAAAACTACCGATATGGGCAACGCAGAACGCCTGATACAGGTTGCAAACGGCAATCTAAGATTTATCGGCGGTGAT
>JAQVCG010000166.1 GCA_028689875.1 Candidatus Rifleibacteriota bacterium
GAACTGTATAATAACTTGTTAGCTTTCGGAGGAATATGTGCGATCTAAGCGATGAAAATTTATTAAAATATTACCATTGTTACAAACAACTTGTTCGTTTGCATCAGGAGTTTGAATTTGGCAATAACCCCCCAATCCCTGAAGTGTTTTCCGAAAAATTGTGCAGGTCAATTTGTAATCTCTTGCCATCACATACAAGAGATTATGATGCCTTAAATAATAACGAAAAAATAGAAATAAAAGCTACAGGCACAGAAAAAGGAACAACTTCTATAAATCTCACCAGTGAATTTGATACAGTTTATTGGCTAGTATTTGATTTAGATAATGACAACTTAAATATTACAATAATACCGAGAAAAAACCTGCCTGTAAAAAATGAAAAACGATCGAATATTACCCTTTCAAAATATTCATCTGGCTGTAAGAAACGAACATTTCACCTAACGACTAATACAATATCGGAGATAAATTAATGACTGTCTGCTGCATTTGCAATAAGGTTTTAGATAACTGGCTTGAGACAGAAAATGGAGAAAAATTTTGTTCTGAAAAATGCTTTAAAGAAACTTGGCCCAAATGCCATGCCTGCCACTCACCAATGCAACAGTGGCAAGAAAATGAAGATGGTTTAAAATTCTGTTCTGAATCATGCTCAATGACCGCTTGGCCAAAATGCTCTATTTGTTCAAAACCTATGAACCAATGGCATACTGATGAGGATGGAAATAAATTTTGTTCAGAAAAGTGTTTTAGCCAAACTTTTCCTGTTTGTGATTGTTGTGGAAAAAAAATGAAAGAGTGGACTGTATATGAGGACGGGAATAAGTACTGCTCCGAGGAATGCGCTAAACAATCATGGCCGACATGTGCAGCTTGTGGCTCTCCAATGAACCAATGGAGAGAGACAGAAACTGGTGAAAAATACTGCTCAGAAGAATGTATTAGTACAACATGGCCAAAGTGTGATGTCTGTTCTGAGCCAATGCAAAATTGGTCTGAAACAAGAGACGGAAAGAGATTTTGTTCCATCAAATGTGCTGAAAGCCTTTTGCCTACTTGTGATTGCTGCGGCATTCCAATGCAGGAATGGTATGAGAACAACCATGGGTTATTTTGTTCTAACCGTTGTTCAGAAACAGAGCAAAAATGTAAAGATATAATTTCAAGGATAGACGTCGGTTTAGCTTCTGCTGGAGCGGCTGCAAATGCCACTCAATATGCTGAAAATGTTGTTCTCGGTGCGGAACGTGGACATGGCTTTGCTGCAGAAAAGGCAAATCATCTTTATGATAAGGTAACTGGTAAAGAGGCAGAGTTAATTGGCGGAGATAATGTCAAAAATGGAGCAGACCGCTTAGTTGATGGAATTGAAATTCAGACAAAATATTGCAGGACTGGATCAAAATGTGTAGAGGAATGTTTTGATGATGGAAAATTTCGATATTTAAATAGTCGCGGCGTACCTATGCAGATTGAAGTGCCATCAGATAAATATGATGCTGCAATTCAGTCAATGAAAAATAGAATTTCTAAAGGGCAAATACCAGGCATTACAGATCCAAATGAAGCTGAAAATATTATAAGGAAAGGTAGCTTTACCTATGAACAAGCTCGAAATATAGCGAAATTTGGAACTATTGAATCAATAACATATGATACTGTCAATGGAGCCGTGGTCGCAGTAGGTGCAATGGGGTTGAGTGCGACAGTAACTTTTGCATATTCTGTTTGGTCTGGTGATGATTTAGACTCTGCATTGCAGCAAGCTTGTTATTCAGGCCTTAAAGTTGGTGGTGTTGTTTGGGTTTCAGGAATACTTTCAGCTCAGTTAGGTCGAACAGGTCTTGAAAGTGCTTTGCGAAGTGGTACAGATGTAATTGTAAAGCAATTAGGCTCGAAAACCTCTGCGCTTATAGCTAATTCTTTAAGTACATCTGGCAAGGCTATTTATGGTGCGGCGGCTATGAATAATGTTTCTAAATTAATGAGGGGTAACATAGTCACTGCAGTTGCAACAACAGTTGTTATTTCAAGTGTTGATATTTACCGAATATTCGATGGTACAATTTCTGGCGGGCAATTATTCAAAAACGTTACTACAACCGCTGCAAGTGTAGGAGCTGGTACCGCGGGTTATTTTGGTACGATTGCTGCCGCATCGTGGGCCTTTGGACCAATAGGTGGAATAGCAGGAGCTATCGTGGGGGGAGTTGGCGCTGTTGTAACAGGGTCAATTGGCTCTAAAGCTGCCAAAGCGGTTCTTGATGAGTTTATTGAAGATGATGCAGAAAAAATGTTTAGAGTGTTCAAGGAAGTATTGACGGAACAAGCGGCAAATTTTTTATTAAATGAAACTGAAATTAATAATGTTAGTAAAAAAATAAATGACATTGATTTTGGAGATGAAATGAGAAATATGTATTCCTCTTTAAATCGCAAGTCATATTCTGTTTCAATAATCAAACCAATTATAGTTCGTGTTGTCGCAGATCGAGATGTTGTAATATTCCCATCAAATGATGAAATTTTATGTAGCACAAGGAAAATTATTGAACAATTATAATACCAAACAAAGCTAACAAAAACATGCACTCGGACAAAATAAAGCTGCGCCGCTTCGCTATGCAGCTTTATTTTGCCGGTGATGTTAAGCGTTAACCGAAAAATCAGGAACAATACCAATCGCAAATCAGCCATATTACTGAAATAAGCAGATGTAACTCAGAAAGTTGACTTGTGGCATAAAAAAGGTATAATTATTATATATGAATAATTTTGA
>JAQVCG010000167.1 GCA_028689875.1 Candidatus Rifleibacteriota bacterium
CGTGGGAGAGTAGGTCGCCGCCAACACTATGAAGACCTCACAGATAACTCTGTGAGGTCTTCTCCTTTTAGCTCGTTTTTTTTTCTTGTAATTATCCTCATTGAGGGATTATATTCAACATCGGTTATTATTCTATGATGAGGTAAATACTTTGAAGCTCACTTCTTTTTTTAAGCTTCGCTTTTTTATTTTTTCTTTCCTTTTTGTCGCTTTAACTTCTTATGCCGGCGATTTACCGAGTTATTTCGATTGGCGACTGGAAAACCCGCTTGTAAGACCTTTAAATGAGGCTGATAAATACAGTAGCAAGGGTATAGTCACTCCCGTTCGAGATCAGGGTTACTACGGCACTTGCTATGCTTTTGGTGCTATTGCTTCTTTTGAGTCAAATTTTTATAAGCAGCTTAAGGAAAAGTATTCTGAAGATTCTCAAATAGAGTTGGTAATGCCTGATTTTTCTGAGTCATATTTGGTTTGGCTCAGAGGCGCTGCTCCAACCGAAGAGAATACTTACGATGGCGCATTTTTTGATAAAGCATTTGAAGATGATCCCTCTGACCCTCCATATTATGCGGTTGTTTCTGGTGGTTATGAATTAATTTGCTCGGAATTAATGCGCCGCACTTCCGGTGTTGCTTATGAGTCTGATTATCCTTATTCGATCACAGAATTAGAGCCGGTTAAAAAAATAGCCTCAATATCTTTTATGTTACACGACCAATATTTTACTGAACATCGCAGCGACACTGAAAATTTTTATAATGTTGTTATCGCCACTGATTCAGAGAGAACTGAACATAATATAGCTAGGTTAAAAGAAATAATTATTGAAAATGGAGTTAGTTCTATTGCTTCTTGCTTCAACTCTGAATTTATTGATCATACTTCCGGCGCTGTTTATGCTTATGAAGATATTGCTAATCATGGTTTTGGTATAGTCGGTTGGGACGATGATTACGATTTTGCGAGTTCTTCATTAGCCGTTAAACCTGCTTCGCTTGGTGCTTGGATGATAAAAAACAGTTGGAGTGAAAATCCCGGTGATAGCGGTTATTATTACATATCATATGAAGATACAACGTTGACGCAATATGCTGCTTTTATTCCTGAAACTGATCGTTTCCGTTACAATTCATTAAATCGTAACGACAAATTAGGCATCTCAAACGTTGTTAAAGTTGATTTTCCATCAAGCGAATATAGTATAGCGAGTCGTTTAAAAGCTAAAACCCCTCAATTCGTAAAGGCTGTAAATTTGCCTATTCCCTTAGATTCAATGTCATATGAATTACAAATTAAAAAGCGCGGAACTACACCAAGCTCTGGTGACATAGTATATGCACAAAGTGGTAAATTTGGTGAAAATGGCTTGGCAAAGTGGGCAGGTATAAGAACAATAGACCTTGGCAAATTTATTTATATTTCTGAGGGAGAAGAATATTTTGCAGTTGCTAAGCTAACTGCTCCTAACGGTGAAGATAACTTTTTTATACCAATTTCCATAGCATCTGTAAATAACTTGAGTTCTTCTGAATATGTGGGCTATGATAAAACCTACTTTAAAACTAATGGGGAATGGGTTGATTCAGTTGATTCAGTTCTTGCCTGCGAAGCCGATGAAGATAATAAAGAGTCTGTTTCTTCGCTTCTTGCAACTTATTCAAAAGACAGCAATCTGGCAAACGGCGGCAATTTTACTTTACTGGATTTAAACGACTCTTCAGCCAGTGCCACAATTTATTTAGGCCGTCGCGACGAGCTCTATGAAGGCGATGCTTTGAACCCTTCCCGCACCACTCTTTCTGATATGACTGCCGAGACTAACACCGATTCTCTTTACGCAGGAACTATATGGGGTGAAGGTAAGCTTATAAAAACCGGGTCCGCAACCCTTACCATAACCGGGCGCCCTGATTACACCGGAGGCACCGACGTGAACGATGGCCGCTATCGTGTTGTTAACGGCACCCTCTACGGTGATGTAAACATTCTCGCTTCGGGCACCCTACAGGGTAACATTACAATCAACGGTAAAGTTAAAAATGACGGCGTCATGATTCCGGGCAACAGCATTGGTCAAATCGTTGTTGCAGACGATTACGTGCAAAATGGTACTGTTAACCTCGAAGGCTCCCTTTCGGGCGGCGACAAAATCACGGTTTTGGGCGACGCAACAATTAACGGCCCAGTGAACATTGAGCTGGCCGAAGGTTATTACCCAAATGGCACTACAGCAATTGATATTTCCAAGTTCATCGTTGCTGCCGGCAGTATTGATTATTCGGCAGGCTATGTTTTAATGCCCGTTATTTCTTCAACCGCTATTTTTCCTGATTATTTACAGGTTGTTGTTAACGCAGACGGCACTATTACTGCTATTCGCGATAAAGCAAAATTCGAAACTTCAGTGTTAGGCGGGATTGGCACAATCGCAGGTAAAGATGTAAGTTCGCTTGTTTTTGCCGCTAAGCCGGTCACCGGTGAAGCACAGAATTTAATTGCAGACCTTGAAAACGGTATTGTTAAATACGATGACGTAGGTGCAGTAGCAAACCCCGAATTGCACAATACTTTAACTTTGTCTTCAATTAAACGAAATCAGCTTATTTCAAAATTTATGAGCGATAAGCTCATTAAAGACGCAACTACCGGTATTTGCAAGGCAGACATGGGTGATATTAAAAAAGACGAGAATGCTTTTGCTTTTCAATTTAAAAGCGAAGCCGTTCAAGACAAGCGAACTGAAAGTGCAAAATACAAAAGCAATGCTTACGGAAC
>JAQVCG010000168.1 GCA_028689875.1 Candidatus Rifleibacteriota bacterium
GAAGATTCTAACCCGGCTTTTAAATTTGCCACAGACGAAGTTAAACAGGGCATGTACACTTTCAGAATCGAAAATGCCCCCTATTGGTCCGGCAGAAACAATATTGCTGTTCCCGGCAAAACAGAATGGGAAGGCGACAGAAACAACAATGGCACTCAAGGCGGCTTTGTTTCTTCTATTATGAACACTTCTGCTTCAGTAAACACTTCTCCGCAGGTTTTATACACTTGGAAAATCTATAAAATCCAAGATGCCTTCGGGAATGTGCCTTCTGATGCCTCAAAACCGGTTCGCGAGTCGTCAACACCAACAAGCAGCCCAAGAACAGATTATTATTTCAGGTCCGGCACCTATCAAATAACCTGTTCTGCAAAATTTAAATACTATGACTACAATTCATTGCCCTTTGGTTCTACGGTAAACGACATTAACGATGCCATAAGGCCGAAATCAGCAGATGGCACAGCTATGCTTACTGCCTTAGCGGCTCCTTTAAACCCTGCAATCAATTCGGGTAATTTTCCCGGTTTACAGCCCATACCACCGAATACAGCTTGCACCATCTTAAAAGTTAACCGACAGTCGCCTCCTCCGGCAGGAAAGACTGTAGACATTCAATTGCTTTCAGGTTCAACTTGGAAGGACCCAAGTTTAAACGGAACGGTAAAATACCATGTCGTTAACGAAAAACAGTCTTATAACTGGCGCCTTAAAGGCGATCCAGCTGACCCTGCAGACTCTTATCTACACAATCTGTATAATTTGCCTAAAATAACTAACAGTAACATGATACCGGGCTCTTTAAAGTGGGTTGATTCTATGCCTGTTCAATACGAATGGACACTGAATCTGACTCTTCCTGACGGTAGTTCTTATCCTGCACAAGAAGTCTCTAAAAACAGCTATTCGCAAAGTGATGTGGCAATAGCTCTTAAGCAAGACTTTCCAACCGACCCTGTAATGGGAGAACTCACCTGTAAGGCATTCAGAAAATGGATATATGAAGAAAATATTTATAATGACAGCGGGGAATACGTTAGAACTGACTTTGTTGAAGGTAAAGTTGAATATAACGGCTCTGTAAAAATTCTGGTTATCGACAAAACTCCGCCTAAGATAGTTCAAGTAAACGACAAAAGCTTTGACGGAACCAAACCGTTTAATCCTATTTATTTAGGTGAAACAGGTCAGCCCGTAGTCAATTCAACTTTAAGTTATGGAACTTTTACAAACCCGACAGAGTTTACAATAGTGGTTGAAGACAACAACATTTACGCAAATATGAATAATCTTGCAGAGGTTGCTCCTACTGCCAGATTGCACAACCGAGGAATAAAACAATCAGCCACTATGTTTTTTGAACGAACCTCCGGCAAGACTATATTCCCTGCCGACATCTTTGTTCCGGGCGGTACTAACAATTCTGACACTTGCTATTATTCAAGTCCGGGGGTAACTTTGCTTGCCGATGGCTTAATAAAAGACAATGTTTACATGATAAAACGAGAGCCGATTAAATGGAAAAACGGTGACATAAGCAGTTATGTTAAGTATACTTTCAGAGTATCTGACTGGAAGCACATTCAAACAGGAACAGACAGCGATTTACTTCAGTCGCCTAACCGCTGGCCCACCGATTTTGCCAACAACAGCTCTTCATATAATAATTCGGGCGCTCTCGGCGTAAACCATCCGGGATATGCGGTAATGTTCCAAGCTACAGACAGTTCCGGTCATAAAAGTCCGAGAGCTCATATCGGAAACGTTTGGATAAAAGATAGTCTTGCACCTATAGTAAGCGCAAACATAAGGGATTACGCCGGCACTTTTGACGAACAGCAGCCCTATGGACTTAACAGTTTTTTCAAAAGCGGCAAAATATGTTACGGCAAGCTTTCTACTGCCACCAACTGGTATGTTTCTTCAAACTTTAAATATGCCCTCATGACTTCTTTATCAGGCATACCATCAGTAATAAGTGAAGGAGTGGACAAGAATTTGGTTTATTCTTCACACCCGCCATTGATTCAAGAAGGAACCGAAATATTTATTAAAACCACTGCCGCAGACAACATATCTGTTCCGAACCAAGCGGTTACCGGCATTCCTTCTGCAAACGTAAGCGGCCCAGCAGGGCTTTACATGCGCGAAGGCGCTAAGCAGCTTGGCGGTAGCGCCAGTGGAATAACATCAATAAAAGATAAAGAGCTTAGATTGATGTTGCAAAATTCCGGTGTTTATAAAGTTAAGTTAACTGCTGAAGACAATGCAAAAGACTTTGACGGCAAATCTGTTCCGAATAAAAGAACGGTTGAATTCGGCATAATAGTAGCACCTTCTTCTATGAACATAAGAGCTATCGACAAGCTAAACACACATTTCTGAGTTAACCGAATGAAGTTAAAAGCACTATTTATCGCAGCATTAGTTATTTCTATATTTACGTCTGAATGTTTCGGATGCACCGAATACATTCATTTTTGGAGCCCTGTAAAAGAAACAAGAGAAAACTTATGTTCTGCCGAAGGGTTGCGGCTTTTTTTAGAAGATTTAACTTTAAACAAAGTCAAATTATCTTCAGATGAAAAAGCATATATCTCTATAAGCCCGGATTCTACTATCAATGAGGCTTTTAAAGAAAACATTTCGAAATCGGTAAACCTTCTTAACAATAAAAACATCACAATGTTATCCGAAGGGTCACCGTTTTCGCAGCAAGATTCGCCTAGGACGACTATTTGGCTTGATTTTGTCAAACC
>JAQVCG010000169.1 GCA_028689875.1 Candidatus Rifleibacteriota bacterium
TGTGAATGTCAACGAATTTCTTTACCACTCGCTGACGAATTTGTTTGCCACACCGCTAGCCAAATAGTTTGCCAGTTACCATGATTTTGCTGATGAATTTGTTTACCATCAGTGCTAGTGAAAAAGTTTACCACTTGATATTAAATTTGTTTACCACTTTGATGTTTTTAATAGGGAAGTACCAAGGCACTTCCCCTTATTTGATTTACCAGCCGCAAAAATTAGGAAAGTTTATTCCGTGGTTGCGTAAAATAGTTTCAAGCTGGTCAGTATGTTTTCTCAAAGATTGATAATCTTCACGAAGCTTGGTAAAGCTTTCTTCGGCTTCCTGAAGTGCTTCTTCAGCAATCATATAATCGAGTTCAAGATCAGTCATTATGAAACAGCCTCCTTTCCGTCATCAGATACAACGGCGGCATGTTCTGCCCGGTAAGGATTATCTGAATTCATATTTAATACATGTGACCGAAAGGTGAGTCTGTCAATCAAGGCCGTTACCATAGTCTGGTTTTCAAACATGGAAGTCCATTCTGAAAACCTTAAGTTAGTTGATACAATAACGCTTCGGCGTTCTGCTCTGTCAGCTACCACCTTAAATAATAATTCTGACTGGTGACGGTTAAAAGTAAGATAGCTCAATTCATCAATGATAAGTAGGTCTGCTTTTGCTATTTGCTTTTCCAGACGAACCAGTTTGTGATTGTCCTGTGCTTCGATCAGCTCATTCGATAGATTTGCTGCAGTGTAGAACTTTACATTCATGCCCTGCATACAGGCTTTCACGCCAAGGGCTATGGAAAGGTGCGTTTTCCCGGTTCCAGGGTTTCCAATCATCACAATGTTCTGCCTTTTACTGACAAAGCCGCAAGAAGCAAGTTCGTTTATGAATGCCGCATTCATATGTTCAAAACGATTATAGTCAAGTTCATCCATGGTTTTGATATAGGGAAATCCGGCGTACTTTATTTTTCTTCTGCGCGTGCTTTCCTGTCTGGAGTCCAGCTCCAGTTTCATGAGTGCAATCAGGAAATCTTCATAACTCTGGTTCTGATCCAGTTGCCTTACAACATCCGTATACTGGTTAAACATGGGTGTACGCAACTGTTTGGAATATAATTCGATGGTCTGTGACTGTAAGCTTTTCATTGCGTAGCCACCCCGCATTTCTCGTCGTACTTTGATAAATCAGTAGCTGTAACCGGTATTTCATATTTGAAATACAACACATTTGACTCTGGAGTTTCATGAAGCTGAGATCGGATCATATCTACAGTTGGTATAAGGTTCTGTGGAAGCAGTTCCTTTATGGAGAGAATCCTTTCTTCTCCATAATCCACGCATAAGCGTAACAGTTTGACCATTTCAGCATTACCACCAGGGAGCAAGCGTCCCCAGTCAAGAAGTTCTTTGGTAACATTTGTTTTTACCGGCTTAGCTTGAAATACACTTCGGGGCTTACGTTCTAAAAGATCAAGGTAATGTTCAAGTCGGTATTCTGTCTTGCCTGTGCCGTAAATGCGGTCGTAGGTGGCAATGATCTCATTGTCGTAAAAGAAGCAGACTTTATTTGCATATCCCTTGGCCACAATGGTTTTACGTAAGCATCTGACAGGAACGGAATAATTGTTCTTGTCAAAGCGTACAGTTGAATAATCGCCGACAATAGGAGTTGCCGTACGGCTTGTATCAAAGCGGTAGGCTGGTACCTGCTTTAATGAATACCACTCTTCATCATATGCCTCTCTGATACATGAGGTATGTGACTGGACTTTATGCGTGTTGCGGTAGCCGAGACAATCCTTAAGAAGCTTAGTATTTAGCTCCTCGAGACTGGCTACTCTCGGAACGGGAACCATGAAGTTTCTTCGGGAATAACCAACCAGATTTTCTACAAGCCCTTTTTCGTTACCACTGGCAATGTTACAAAAGTCGGTCTTAAATGCGTAATGGGCAGCAAAGGATTTATATCCATCGGTTGCTTTTGCATGAAGACCAAAACCTTCTTTTACAGCAACCTTGGCATTATCAAAAATGAGTCGCCTTGGAACACCTTTAAAGTGATCAAACATCAGCTGCTGTGCTTCTAAAAAGGACTCAATGTTCTGAGAATAGAATGCCTGTACGAAGATATCGCAGCTGTAACAGAGACGTCCACAGAAGAAATATACTTTTCTTTTCTGGTTATCAATGTAAACAGTAGACTCACCCCAGTCAATTTGGATCGCATCACCTGGCTCGTATTCCAATGGAATATCCGCCTGCGGTGGAACAGCAACTTCAATTCGTAAAGCTTTGACCTCATTACGAATCGTTGATTCACCGCCTTTAAACCCTTTTTCAGTAACAAGGCGATCATAAATACGTTTTGCAGTATGTCTCTGTTTTGGCAACTGCATTTGCCTGTCCTCATCAAGACAAGTCTTGATGAATTCTCTGATTTCATCCGTGATGACTTCAGAATCCCGCATGTATGGTTTACGAACATCGGGATGCGTATTGCCTTCACAGTACTTTTTTACCGTCGGTCTTGAAATGTTTAGCCTTCGGGCTATAGACCGAATTGACTCGCCCTCATTGTAGAGGGTACGGATTTGATAATATAAATCCACTTCAACAATCACACCTTTCATCTCCTTGTAAGAATATTTACTACTCTTAAATCTTACAAGATTTTTATTTCAAGGTGGTAAACTAATTCGCTAGCGAATCGGTTAAAAGTGGTTAACTATTATAATAGCGTTTACA
>JAQVCG010000170.1 GCA_028689875.1 Candidatus Rifleibacteriota bacterium
TTACGTTTGGGGCCGTCAACGTCACGAAAACAAAGGCTTTGTCGTATTCCGCTTCTAGCCATTTCATGATAACGCTGATTTTTAAGGCATCTTTGCGAGCCTTGCGCCAGGCGCACATGGGACAAAACCTGTTTCCGCAGAAACTGCCTTTGTGAAGCTTTTTCTTTTCAAGCGTTGCGTCTGCCAGCATCTCCAAAAACCTCCCGCATGTTTCTATTCGTTCCCTTCCGGAATCACTCAAAAACTTGCGAATCAAGTTTGCGAAGGGTTGATTTTTTAGCTGTTTTGCTGTAAATTTAAGCATACAAAAAAACCTTGCCTTTCCGGTGTTTAGTTTGTTGAGTTTAACCTAGTAATTAAACCTTAACACACTATACTCAGGAGGGCAAGTTTTTTTATGTCCAAGCCTTGATTTTACTGGCTTTTCATGAAATAGTTTATAGAAATAGTTTTCGAAAATAATGACGTATATTATCAAGTAAAGGAAAGACCCGTTTTTTTGGCCTGTTTTGGGGCTGAAAAATCGGGTCTTTTTTGCGTTCAGTTTGACCTCGTTTTTTTGCTAAACAGAGCGAAGGTGATTTTTACCGTTTAGGCGAGAAAATCAAAATTGCTCGAAACTGCCTTTCTCGTAAATTTGCCGCAGGGCATTTGCTAAACATCGACTGCGGTCGATGGGAGGGGTAAAACGTAAAAAACGCGTACAGGGCATTTTTGAGCGTTTCAAGGCCATCTGAAAGTGCTACGCTGCCATGCAAAATGCGAAGCATGTTTAGCACTCCCTAAAATGCCTTTTGATTTTTGTGCTGTTTAGCATCGTAACCCCTCTACAGCTTTTTGCAAAAAAAGTGTAGACGCACTTAGGAGTTGACGCTTCGCCTGTCAACTCGTGCGCTCTGCGAGGCCCGAAAAACCTAACCGCTGCGGCGGTTCAGTGACCGAATGGGAACGGCAAAATCCGCATAGCGGCGCACGAGTATCGGAGATACTCCTAAGTGCGCCTTTCGGATTTTAAGCACATACCACGAAGTGGTATATAAGTGCGCCCTTCTCCTTCGTCGAGGGAATAAAAAAGCCCACCTTTTCGGCGGGCTTTTTCTACTTTGCGGCTTTTAATTTTTCCAGCGCAGCGCGGTGAATTTCTCTGTCTTTCTCGTTCGTGTCGTTTGCTAGTTGGTACTCCAAGGCGAAAATTATCTCTGCTCGTTTTTTCGGGTCTTCTGGAACTACGACGGTCGGTTTGTTATTCATCATCGTCTGCCTCCTCAACCATTTGTCCGGCAAGTCTTTCTTGTTCTTCTGGGGTAAGTCCTCGTTTTTCTGCTTCGATGTACTCGCCCATTCCCCAGCGATACATGAGAATCCAAACATACTCAGTAGTGTCCTTTTCTCGAAATTGGTTGAGCTGTTTGGTCTTGAAAAGTTTGTTTCCTGTGGTGAAAAGGCCGTTGTAAGTCAGTATTTGCCGCCCTCGAAGGGCGTTGTAAAATACGTCGAAAACCTCCTGCGAAAGCATGTATTCTGAGTCCTTGGCGGTGTACGCCGCGACTTCGGCCGCGCCTTTATCGGTGCTGTTTTTCAGTCGGCGAACGTCCACCTGTGTTATTCTTTCATCGCCGGTGACCTCGCGCCACAGCTCCAGCCACTTTGCCTGTTTCACGTAATACCGGCTAGTAAAATAGCTTTTATTCACGACGAAAAGCACATGGAAGTGAGGGTGGTAAGTCTGCTGATCTGCGTTGTAGGTGACTTCCAACTTGCGTATGTAGCCGTCAAATATCGGCGCAATTTCCTTGCGTTTTACTAGCCTTTGAAAGGCTTTGTTATATAAATCAATCTCTGCTTGGAGGGCTTCTGCTTTTACGTTTGGGGCCGTCAACGTCACGAAAACAAAGGCTTTGTCGTATTCCGCTTCTAGCCATTTCATGATAACGCTGATTTTTAAGGCATCTTTGCGAGCCTTGCGCCAGGCGCACATGGGACAAAACCTGTTTCCGCAGAAACTGCCTTTGTGAAGCTTTTTCTTTTCAAGCGTTGCGTCTGCCAGCATCTCCAAAAACCTCCCGCATGTTTCTATTCGTTCCCTTCCGGAATCACTCAAAAACTTGCGAATCAAGTTTGCGAAGGGTTGATTTTTTAGCTGTTTTGCTGTAAATTTAAGCATACAAAAAAACCTTGCCTTTCCGGTGTTTAGTTTGTTGAGTTTAACCTAGTAATTAAACCTTAACACACTATACTCAGGAGGGCAAGTTTTTTTATGTCCAAGCCTTGATTTTACTGGCTTTTCATGAAATAGTTTATAGAAATAGTTTTCGAAAATAATGACGTATATTATCAAGTAAAGGAAAGAGTCGATTTTTTGGCCTGTTTTTTGGGCTGAAAAATAGACTCTTTTGCGTTTAAGTTTGACCTCGTTTTTTTTTGCTAAACAGAGCAAGATGATTTTTACCGTTTAGGCGAGAAAATCAAAATTGCTCGAAACTGCCTTTCTCGTAAATTTGCCGCAGGGCATTTGCTAAACATCGACTGCGGTCGATGGGAGGGGTAAAACGTAAAAAACGCGTACAGGGCATTTTTGAGCGTTTCAAGGCCATCTGAAAGTGCTACGCTGCCATGCAAAATGCGAAGCATGTTTAGCACTCCCTAAAATGCCTTTTGATTTTTGTGCTGTTTAGCATCGTAACCCCTCTACAGCTTTTTGCAAAAAAAGTGTAGACGCACTTAGGAGTTGACGCTTTGCTGTC
>JAQVCG010000171.1 GCA_028689875.1 Candidatus Rifleibacteriota bacterium
CTCGAAGAAAATCTTGGAAAGTGTTTTCTTGAAATAATATACCTATTGGTATAGCATACGGTTATGGGTAACAAGGAAGATATTCTGAGCGTTGCAACGAGGCTTTTTGCCGCCAAAGGTTACGATGTGGTGGGTATTCAGGAAATCGTCGATCAGGCGGGTATTTCCAAACCGACCATGTATCATTACTTTGGCAGCAAAAACGGTTTGCTTGTGGCGATCATGGAAACCAATTTTCGCAGTTTATTGCTTGAGCTTTCTCCTGCAGCTGTCTATTCCGGGGATCTGCCGGCGACTTTGACTTCTATTGTCAAGGCGTATTTCAGGTTCGCGCTGCGCAATCCGGAATTTTACAGGTTGCATCTGGCATTCTGGTTTTCGCCGCCGTCCAGCGATGGGTTTTGCGCTGCCAAAGAATGGTGGGAAAAACAGCAGCAGCTGCTGGAAATGCTTTTTATGCTGGCCGCCAACAATCATGGCAATATGAAGAATCGGCAGCGCATTTATGCCGCCACCTTTCTTGGCACAATCAACACCTTCATTGCCTTTTTTCTGAATGGCTACGCTGAGCTTGACGACAACGCCTGTCACAGTCTTGTCAGACAGTTCAGTCACGGGATTTATTCCTGAAAACGACCCGCGATGATCAATTAAGGTTCAGATAGTGCGTTAGAACCTGCGCAAGAATGCTTTAATAGGCGCAATGCCGATAGCCATAACGGTTACATTTTTGCTGTTTAAAAAAGTTTGCAATTGCTTTGTTGACAAAATATACCGATTGGTATACAGTGAGGCTGTGGGTAATTTTACTGTCACGAGTATGATCTGACAGGTATCCATGAAGTTATCAACTAGGCGGTAATTCCTCGTGTATCGTCGCCTTGGCGGTAGGACGGCCTGCTTGAGGCAATATGAGAACCAGTTTTTGCAGATTGTTGCTGAAGCTTTTTCTTGGCAGTGCAACAGCGGGTTCTGTTTCTGAACCCGCCCCGATGATTGTCTGAAGGTTCAGATAGTCTTTCTATCCTTGCTTTAAGAGTGTTTCGCATTCTTATGAGCTTCATCTGAAAATATACCGATTGGTATATAAAATGCAGGAGATTATATGAATAACTGGATTAACGAAGCCGTTTTTTATCACATTTATCCATTGGGGGCCTTTGCTGCGCCCAGAAATAATGACTATTTTTCGCCCCCGGTAGAACGACTGGCGGCTCTAGGTAACATGGTGGAACATTTCCTCAGGCTTGGTATCAATGCTGTCTATCTTGGGCCGGTTTTTGAATCAGATGCACACGGTTATGATACCAGCAGTTTTTTTCACGTTGATCGCCGCCTTGGCGAAAATGCAACTCTCAAGGCTGCAGTTAGAACCATGCACGAACATGGTATTCGCGTTATTCTTGATGGGGTTTTCAATCACGTTGGTCGCAACTTCTGGGCATTTCGTGATCTGCAGATGAATGGGCAGTCTTCATCTTATCTTGACTGGTTTGAAGGCATTGATTTTTCGCGCTGCAGTCCTTATGGCGACCGTTTTCACTATGACTGCTGGAATGGAAATCATGATCTGGTTAAGCTGAATCTTGCTAATAATGCTGTGCTTGAACATATTTTATCTGCGGTGGAAATGTGGATAAAGGAATTTGCCATCGATGGTCTGCGGCTCGATGTTGCTGACTGTCTTTCCTTTGATTTCATGAGGAGTCTGTCTGGGTTTTGCAAGCGGCTTCGATCTGATTTTTGGCTGATGGGCGAGGTGGTGCATGGCGATTACCGCAAATGGGTTGCCGATGGGATACTTGATTCGGTGACGAATTACGAGTGCTACAAAGGTTTGCATTCCAGCCACTTTGATAAAAATTACTTCGAAATTGCGTGGTCACTGAATCGGCAATTTGGCGAAAATGGCATATATAAGGGGTTGCAGCTTTACAATTTTGTTGATAATCACGATGTGAGCAGAATTATCGATGTGCTTGCCCGGCCTGAGCATCTCTATACGGTTTATTGTCTGCTGTTTACCATGCCGGGGGTTCCGTCTATCTATTACGGTAGTGAATTCGGAATTGGTGGCAAGAAAAATAAAGTCGATGACTGGCCGTTGCGACCAAGCTTTGATTGGCGAGAACAACAGGATAAAAGCAATTACCGTGATCTTGCTGCTGCAATCGCTCGTCTGTCTTTTTTGCGCAGGGGTTCTCCGGCTTTGTGTCATGGCACCTATCGTCAGCTCTATATTAACCACGAACAGATTTGCTTTTTACGGCAAACTGGCGATGAAAGGGTCGTAGTAATGGTCAATGCCAGTGACAAACCGTGGCGGTTTCAAGTCGAAATACCATTTGAAACGGGTGCAGAAGGCTACGACCTCCTGAATGAGCAGACAATTGCAGTCGGTAGTCAGCAGATAATATGTGAAGTATCTCCGAACTGGGCAAGGGTGTTGCGAGTCTGAGGGTGGAAATGTAAAGTTTAAAACATCTGCGTGATCTGAACAACGCATCGACACTGCAAGAAGAGAAGGGCACGCAGAGGGGGATATTCTGAAAGCAAAAAAGGTTGCGCTAAAAATGCTTGCGAAAGGTATGCCTTACGAGCTCATAAGTGAAGTTACCGACCTGTCTGTAGCTCAGATTGAGTCCATGGCAAACGACAACAGAGTCTGTGAACCCACAGCCGAATATAAATCCAAAAAGCCTATAAAAAAAGCTAAAGCTAAATA
>JAQVCG010000172.1 GCA_028689875.1 Candidatus Rifleibacteriota bacterium
GTTTGTTTACTTTACCAAGTAATGCTCATCATTGAGCAATTAAGACCGCTGCCGATGCCAAGCATAGCAATATGGCTTCCGGTGAAAAGTTTACCTTCTTCTTCGGCTATCTTTAATGTAACCGGTATAGCAGCAGGCCCCATGTTTCCAAAGTTCATAAAATTGAGCTGTTGCTTTGTTGGCGAAATATTAAGGGTTGCATTGAGCAATTCAATGTTCTTTAAGCTAACCTGATGAGGTATATAAAAATCGATTTCTTTGTCACTCCAGTTATCAAGCTCTTTTTCGGCAATTTTCCACGTTTCGTGGGCCAAATTAACGCCGTGCTTCATAAGTGCAGCCGCGTCGGCTTCCATGTGGTCGTGTTGCCCAACGCAAAGTCGGCTGTGTGTGGTATCTGCCAAATTAACCATTCCGTTAAGTTTATGGTTAGTTTGCGTGTATTCAGCCGAACCAATAATTGCAGCCACGCCACAGCTGCCTAGAGTGAGGCTCGCGAAATTATTGCGATAATCGTTAATTGTAGTATTCGGGTGTTGAAGTCGTTTAATAGTGCTGTCTAACAGCTCGCCAGATGTTTCACCGTTTACTATAAGCCCGTATTTAATTCGTTTACTCTCGATCATCATTGAAACAAGCTCAATAGCGTTAAAAAAACCGAGGCACGCATTGCTGACATCAAAATTCAAGCAATTTTGTGACAACCTTAAATTAGAATGAACAATACAAGATACCGAGGGCTCAATGTAATCTCGGCAAACAGAGGTGTTTATAATGCATCCGATTTCCTTCGGGTCTATTCCTGACTTTTGAATTACTTTTCTTGCTGCCAATGTAGCGGCGTCACTGGGCTTTTTCTCTAACGACCAAACCCGGCGTTCGCGAATTCCCGTTAACGACTTAAGAATTCCCTTAGGAAGTTTGAGGCGCTGCATAGTTTCGCCTAACTCGGACTCAATTTGTTCAGAAGTTATTATATACGGTGGTAATATGTATTCAAGGGCTTCAAGTGTGATGTTTGTCATTTTCATCTAAATACCGTTCTGAATGCTCCAAATAAATGGGAAAGGCGTCGCCAGCCTTTGTAGATCGGCGTTACTTTTTCGAGCTTTCTTAGGTGTGTGAAAACAGCCTGCTGAGCTGATCTCACCGAGTATTCGAGAGTAAATACTATGTCGTGGTCTATTTCGCAATATTGTCCGATGAATGCGAAGTTTTCTGCGCATTTTGGAACCACTTTCGGGCGGTCGTGTTTGTTGCGCGGCATAAATTGCGAGGTAATGAGCGGAAGCATACACGGAATGCAGGTTGCGCCTTGCATAATTTCATTTAAGTGCTCATCGAACTTTAAGTGTTTAATTATTTCGTGAAGTATTTCTTCGCCGGTGCATTCGGGCAATGTTTTATTAACAAAAGTGCCTTTTGTATTTGAATGCATGCCATAACCCCACATTACCTGCAGGTTTTCGGGCTGACCGACAAAGTGTGGGTGGTTCGGCAGAGCAAATGAAATGAGCCAGGGCGAGTCTTTTATTGTAATCGGGCCCTCGCGGCCGGCCTTTGTGCGTGTAATATTTTCGAGCAAATTAAAAAAAACAGGGTTTGTAAAAGTTATTGTAAACGAAACCCACTGTGTGGCGTTATGATCAGCCAAAAACAAGTCGGGATTACCAAATTCTTTGCTTATGGGGGCGATATTTTTCCAGAAGTTCCAATCTGAGGATTCGTTTGCATGCTGCGGAGGGGCAGATTTCATTGAGCCGACTGAATACATTGAGGTCATAGAGCCTAATGTCATAAATACAAGATCGTTGTTTGAAAGCGCAATTTCGTTTGGTTCGTCGTTAATTTGCATTTGCAAGGTGTTTACAGCCAATTTATCGTTTGCATTTTTGAATGATGCGTTTATTAGTTTGGCATTATATACAAAGTTTACACCCTTATTTATAAGGAATTCTTTTGTGGGTTTTGTCACTGAGTGATACTGATTGTATCTGGTGCTTCTGATACAGGACTGGCTGTCTAATAAAGGGGAACACTGAATAAATCTGAGAATATATCGTTTGAATTCTTCGAGTGAATGCCAGGGCTGAAAAGAAAATGTTGTTGCAAATTCTATCCAGAAATTGCTGTTGAAAAATGATTCAGAAAAGAAGTCAGATATTTTCAAGTTTTCGATTTCATTTTCGTTTTTGGCAAGTAACATAAGAATTCTGACTCGGTCAGCAAATTTTAATTTAAACTGCCGGGCATTTATGGCTTTGCCTTTTTCGACAAGTCTTGAGACGGAAAAGGTTTTAACTTCATTATTAAACTCGTAAAAGTCATCCAACAATGTTTTGTTTGTGTCTTTATCAAAAGGAATTTTGCTGATAAAATCGAAAAAAGCAGAGTATACGTTCTTTTCAAGCATTCTAAAGCCGCGCATAAAGTAATAATTGTTATGCGAGAAATCAAAAGCATCGAGACTGCCTCCGTCAAATGCGGAGTTTTCGTATATAGTAATCTTATTAGGGTCAATATTAGAGTCTGTTACCAGATAAAAAGCTGATGCCAGTCCTGCCAGACCATTGCCTATGATATAAGCCTTGTTAAAAGTCATTTTTTATAAAACTGCCGTTTCTATTAAAATAAATGGGCATAGAATACTAATCTAAAAAAAGTAGCGTTTATACTACTATAAAAAAAACATCAGGTCAAATAATCATTCAAACTAAT
>JAQVCG010000062.1 GCA_028689875.1 Candidatus Rifleibacteriota bacterium
CCATACCTGTGTCATAATATTTTCTCCTTTTATATTAATATATTCTGTCTGACTTGATAATTTCGCCGTCTAAGCTCATTACAGCCTCTTCAACAACCAAACCCTCAGGCTTGCCTTTTTCGAGAGCAGCTCTGACTATTGCCGTCAGGCCTCCGCAGCAAGGCACTTCCATTCTTAATACCGTAACTTTTGTAATATTGTTTGAGGTGAAGATTCCCGCCAGTTTTTCGATGTATCCTTCGGTTCTGTCAAGCTTGGGACAAGCAATAGCCACCGCGCGGCCTCTGATGTAGCGCCATTGCACGTCGGGGCTCGTAGCCATTGAGCAAGTCGAAAGAATTACAAGCTCTCTGTTTTCAAAGAATGGGGCCTTTACGGGCAGAAGATGAAGCTGGACAGGCCATTGAGAAAGCTCTGACTTCATTACTGCAGGCATCATACATGCCGCTGTTGCCTGTGAAGGCTTTTGCACAACAGTTCCGCTTCTGATTCTGCTGCCCGGGCAGCCACCGCTTTTACAGCCGCCGGCTTTAGCTTCGTGCTCTTTATGAGCTTCTTTCATTTGATTCACACCTTCGATGCCTCTTATGTTTTCAACATGTTCTATTGTTTTATGAAAATCAAACTCATCTGCTTCTTTTTCAACGATCTTTAAAGCACCTGTGGGGCAAGTTCCAATGCAGTCGCCAAAACCGTCACAAAATGTTTCTTTTACAAGTTTTGCCTTACCGTTTACCAGCTGTAAAGCACCTTCGGCACAACCTGTAATGCAGTTTCCGCAGCCGTTGCACAATTCTTCGTTTATTGTAATGATTTTTCTTATAGCCATCTTCTTGCTCCTTTATTTTTTTTCGTTCTTACATTATCATTATGAAGCACATATAATTATTTATCTTTGACTTAAGTCAAAAACCGCAAAAAAATAAATTATGACAGAAAACATCATTGAGAGCTTCTATCTGAGCCCATTACTGCGAGAAATTAAGCCAGAGTTTCTTAAGGCTTTAGCGCAGATTGCGGTAAAAAAACTAATTAAAAAAGACACACCGCTTTTTATGCAAGACCAAAAAGCCGAAGGTTTTTATTTAATTTGCAGCGGCACCGTCAAAGTATTCAGAATAGGCAACGACGGCAGGGAACAAACCATTCATATATTCAGGACAGGCGAAACCGTGGGTGAAGTTCCGGTTTTTCAAGGCACCGATTATCCCGCCTGCGCCACCGCACTGGCAAAAAGCGAACTTATCTATTTTCCCAGAAACAAATTTATGCTGCTCGGGCGCCAACAACCGGAACTGCTATTAAATATGCTTGCAATACTCTCTCAGCGTCTGCGCAAGTTCGTGGAGCTGATTGATGACCTGACGCTTAAAGACGTTACCTCAAGGCTTGCAAAGTATATTATCAAAAATAGAACACAAAAAGACGATGCCCAAATTGTTCTGGAACAAACTAAAACCTTTTTGGCAAGCCGCTTAGGCACAATACCCGCAACCTTGAGCCGCACACTCAAAAAACTGCAAGACCTGCAAATTATCGAAGTCGACAAAAATTTAATAAAAATTATCGACGAAGAAACCCTGACAAGAATCGCCGACGGCGAAAAAGCGCTGTAAAAGGTTTTGTTATTTTTGTTTTACGGCTCTTATTGAAGCAGAACAAACATACTTTTCAGCATCCGGGAACCAGGTTTTTATCAACTCTCGGCTTTCGGGCTGAAGCGTTACGCTAACTTCGGTAAAACCTGCGGCTTTAAGTAATTTTTCTAGCTGTTCTTTGGAAATAGCGCCTGAAACACAGCTGCAAAGAGCCATGCTGTCTTTAAGCATTATTTCGGGAAAAGCCTGCAGTGCAACAACATCTGAAACAGCTATTCTTCCGCCCGGCCTAAGAACGCGGTTAGCTTCTGCAAAAACTTGCGCTTTTTCGGGTGACAAATTAATTACGCAATTTGAAATAATTACATCAACAGTATTGTCAGCAATCGGAAGATGCTCTATTTCGCCTAATCTGAATTCAACATTAGTCAGCTTTGCTCTCATTGAGTTTTCTCTGGCTTTGCTTATCATTTCAGGGGTCATATCAACACCGATTACTCTGCCTGAACTGCCCACTTTGCGCGCAGCTAGAAAACAATCGAATCCGCCGCCGCTGCCAAGGTCAACAACTGTTTCTCCCGGTTGCAGACTAGCAATAACCTGCGGATTACCACACCCTAAGCCCAAATTGGCACCATCCGGAACGGTTTCAAGTTCTTCACTTGAATAGCCCATTTTTTGTGATGCTGATAAAGGCGATGCACCTAATGAACTTCCGCAGCAGCAACTGCCGCCATTTTTTGCAATCGAAGCGTAGGTTTTCGAAACATTATTACGTATTTCAAAAGACTTTATATCACTCATTAAAATAATCCTTTCAGGTTAACCCCATATATGTGAGTTAATGAATAGTAAGTTCCAACTATAATCAACACCGTTCCTGTAAGATCTCTTACAAAAACCTGAATTTTGCTCAGATTGTTATATGCCTTGCCAAGCTTTTCGCCGCCATATGCGATTAAAAAAGCAAATATAACAACCGGAATGGCAGTGAAAACACCGTAAATTGCTGGTAAAAATAGCGCAGAACCGCTTTTTAAAGTTAATGGAATTAAAGCTCCAAAGAAGAGTCCTGCAGAAACCGGACAAAACGAAAGAGCGAAAAGAGTTCCTAACGGTAAAGCACACAAAGCTCCGTGTTTAGCGGCTTTTTGCTGCAATCCCTCACCAACAAGGTTGAAAGAAGCGATTCCGCTGCCGATCATATTTAGCAAAATCATGCCAAGCAATATTAACAGGGGGCCAAGAGCTTCGTTCAGATAAGTTTGAAAAAATCTTGAGATTTGACCTGATGCAAATAAGCCTGCCGTAATAATGTAACCAAGCAGAACATAAGCCAGCACCCTCCCTAATGAGTAAAGCAGACCCGAGAAAAATATTGCACTACGATTACCGACCTGTCGGCCGATGAAAGATATGGCAGCAATATTTGTAGCTAAAGGACAAGGGCTTATAGCTGTCAAAACCCCAAGCCAGGCAGCCGTTGAAAAGCTTATCCAATTCATGTTAGCGACCCTTACAGTTTAGAGAGGCCTCGTTTTATGGCCTCTCTTAAATATGAGTTAAATTCTTCGGTTTTTTCGAGCAAAGTCCAAACTTCGTCTAAGCGTTCAAAGCTTTTTATTTCGCCGTTATTAACAACAGCAACCACGACGCAACTTGAAACAACATTAAATTTTTCAGCCAAAACTTTATTCTCAGAAAAATTTATGTCTTCCCAGATCATGCGCTTATCTGCAAGTTCTCTTGAAAACTCTGCATCTGTCAGTTGTTTTGCTTTTTCTTCTATGCTGTTACAAGTAACGCAGCGGAACATTGCATGCATATAATAAAGCTTTAAAAAACTGTTTTCAGAAAGCTGTTTGTTTGAATCGTTATAGTTCGCTTTATTAGAGTTTTTTTCACTGTGTTTTCCAAAAGAAAAACCAATCGAAAAAATTACAAAAATTAAAAGAAGATTAACGAAATAACGCTTATAACGCTCTGACATATTGTTATTCCGCTTTTTTATCTGAGTTTAGCGAAAAAGCGTATCCCAGTTCGGCCCATTTAGCCAAAATATCTTCTTCAGAAATAAAGCCGACGTGCCGGTAAAGCTCTTCGCCTGACTCGTTGAAAAAGATTTGTGTTGGAATAGACCTAATTTGGTGTTGTTTCGCAGAATCTTGGTTTTCGGGGAGCCAAACATCAACAAACTCGGTTATGAATTTATCTGAATATTTTTCTTCGCAAGTAGCAAGCACAGACTCCATAGTCTTGCAGGCTCTACATTGTTTTGAGCCGAAATCAACCAACCGGGCTAAGTTTTTATTGGCTTCTGATGCTGTTTCATTCGCAAACACAAAACAAGATACAAAAACCGCGAATATAAACAAAAGAACAATTTTTTTATTCAATGAATTAGTGGTCATATTTTTAATTTATTCGCTGAGAACTGTTTTAATTTCTTCTACAGAAGCGACTTTGCCGACGATTTTAACTTTTCCGTCTATGGCAAGTGCCGGGGTCATCATAACTCCGAAAGATGTAATCTGATTAATATCTGTAACTTTCTCGATTTCACAATCGATGTTAGCTTCTGCAGCAGCTTGTTTTGCATTGTCTGCGAGTTTTACGCAAGATGGACAACCGGTACCTAAAATCTGAATTTTCATATTAAACCTCCGCTTTTTATTAAGAAAAAATATTGCCATAAATCATGCCGCTAATTGTGGCCATAATTATTACCAAAAATACAAAAACTGCTGTTTTCTTGGTTCCGAGAACGCTTTGTATAACCAGTATACTTGGAAGGCTCAAGGCAGGTCCGGCTAAGAGAAGAGCCAACGCAGGCCCTTTCCCCATACCACTGCCTATAAGGCCTTGCAAAATAGGAACCTCGGTGAGTGTAGCAAAATACATAAATGCGCCCGCAAAAGAAGCAAAGAAATTTGCCCACAAAGAGTTACCGCCAAGAGACTTTGCTACCCAATCAGATGGAATTAAGCCTTCGTTGCCCACTCTGCCAAGCAGTGCGCCTGCAACGAAGACACCAAACAGTAACAGGGGCAAAATCTTTTTCGCGAAATCCCACGAAGTATCAAACCAATCTGAAAGCTCGCCTTTTTGGGTGCTTGTAAAAATCATTAACGCCACAGAGCCCACTGTAAAAGGAATCAGCGGGTAGCCGGGGTAAATGTAAGCAGCAATACCCACTGCAACTACCGAGACAACTGATTTCCAAGCTTTTAAGCCAAACCAAGCCGATAGAATTACGCTGAAAGCAAGATAGCAACCGGCTGTAACAAGCCATTTTACATTATAAATCGACGCCCACAGGCCCACAGTTTCTTGAGGCTTGCCCCAATTTGCAAAAACAAGAATTCCCACCATTGATGCGAAATACAGACCGTTCTGCCACAAATTGCGCTTAACTTCAGGCTCGGGCATTATTGCCTGAGCAGCGACTTTAGCCTCTTCTTCGCGTCTGAAAATAAGATGCATAAGTAAGCCCACAACAACGCTGAAAATCACTGCTCCAACTGTTCTGGCGACCCCAAGCTCTAAGCCAAGAATTCGAGCAGTCAAAACAATGGCCAATACATTTATAGCCGGGCCCGAATATAAAAAAGCGCAGGCAGGGCCTAACCCGGCACCCATTCTGTAAATGCCCGAAAACAAAGGAAGTATAGTACAGGAACAAACAGCAAGTATAGTGCCTGAAACGGCTGCAACTCCGTAAGCCAAAACTTTATTTGCGCCGGCTCCCAAATACTTCATCACAGATGCTTGACTTAAAAAGACTCCAACCGCACCGGCAATAAAAAAGGCCGGAACCAAACAGAGCAAAACATGCTCTTGTGCATACCATTTTACAAGATGAAAAGCTTCAAGAACTGCATTATCAAACCTTTGTGTGCCAACAGGCAGGTAATAACACACAAGAAAAACTGATGCCACGGCCAAAAAACTTTTCCATTCTCTTTTCCAAACGCCCATTTGTGTTCTCCAAATTAGTTACTCTTTATTTAAAAAAGTCTCAATACAATGACTGAAAGTGCAAACGCAGCGCATCACCAAAGTGTAATAAACCTGCTGACCGCGTTTTTCATCAATGATTATTCCTGCATTTTTCAACACAGATAAATGCTTCGAAACAGTCGAAAAATCGACATCTAACTCATTAACAAATTCACATACGCAGCACTCGCCATTTTCAAGCTTATCAATTATGAAAAGCCTCGTCGGGTGAGCCAGAGCTTTAAATATCTGAGTCTTTTTTCTGTATAAATCCTTAGACATAAATCAACCGCCTTTTTGGTTATTTGGCAATTTTACCAAATAACCAAGCGTCGTGCAAGCAAAAAAAATGCCCGGCTCAGGCACTATTAAGAGTTGTACAATTACAGCCTGACGCTGTATTAAAAGCCCTGTCAGTGTAATTTACTTAAGCTCGGCAAACTTGCGTTTTACGGTTTCGATGTTGTCAAAAACTATGCCCGGCATTCCGAGGGCTTCGCCGGTCTTTACGTTTATCTCTTTGTCGTCTATAAAAACAGACTCAGACGGCTTAAGGCCGTATCTATCAAATAAAATTTTATATATTTCGTCGTTTGGCTTTACAACGCCCTCTTGCCCTGATATTACAAGACCGTCAAAAAGCTCGAAAAATTGAAATTTTTTTAAAGCTAAAGGAAAAGTCTCTGCCGACCAATTACTTAAGCCATATAGACGGTATCCGTTGGCTTTTAACTCGAATAAAAATTCGACTGTTTCGTCTTTTGCAGAGTGAATCATTTCTTCCCAGCGGTCTTTAAAAAATCTAATCGGTTCTTCAAAACTCGGGAATTGTTCAATTCGTTTTTGTATCATATCTTCAAAGGGCTCGCCTCTGTCTAGGGCGGTGTTCCATTCGTCGGTGCAAATATTACTTAAAAAATATTCAACTTCGCTTTCTGTTTTGAAATATTTACGATACAAATGGCGTGGATTCCAATCTACCAAAACCCCGCCAAAATCAAATACTACGTTTTTTATCGCCATAATTGTTTGTATTCCCTGATATTTACAATACATTCACGGTAGAAAAACGCAAATGTTTTTTAAGTAATTTAGTTCCGCCAGCCTCTGATATAATATTCTTAACGCCCTCGTTATTCATAACATAAGAACCGCTAAGCCTTGTAATTTTGGTATTCGCAAAAGCTTCTTTACACATCGGTGTCGAGGGCCCTAAAATAACAGCTTCGCGAACATTACCCAAAGCATCGAGTATACCATCAAATGTTCCATTAATTATCGAAGTAGCTGTGATTATAGCCACATCACACTTTTTAAGAGCCTCTAATCCCTCGTCTTTACCGATAACCCCGGGCTTATCTGTTTTAAGCTCTGCAACATCAAACTTACAACCCGTGTTCTTGATCGTAGGCACAAGCGGCGCAAAATAACCCACCATAACAACATGCTCATTGGCCTTGATATCAATAATATTCAATATATCATCGTCGCTGCATTCGCGTTGAATACTTCTATTTATGGCATTAAATGTTGCAAGTCCTACAGCCCTCTCTAACGAAGATCCTGAAACCAACATTTTCAATGCCGATTCTGCAGTCATACCGGTCATTTTTCCTGCACAACTTAACTTAGTACAGGTGCACGCACGTTCTTCGGGTGTCCATGCTACTCCCATGTTACCATCGCTCAATTCCACACAGCTATATCCCAAGCCAAGTCTGACTTCTTTAACAAACTTATCTTTACAATAATCTTTTCCGAACTCTAAAATCTTATTTTGTATAACTAACACGTTTTTCCCCAATCTTATATGTTGCCGGCGTAGACATATTTTAAATGTCTTTTTGCGATTTCGACAGCGTTTAACACAGACGAAACCTTCGTGGGGCTTGCTGATGCCATTTTCCAGCGCCCGAAAAACCTTGAAATATGATACGCAATCTCTACATCGATGCCGGCTATCCAGGCCGCCATTGCCTCGATTTCGCTATCAGTGTCATTATAACCGGGCACAAGCAATGTTGTCAGCTCGATATGGCACCCGCTTTTGTGAGCCATTTTAATAAAAGCCTTCACTGTTTCTAAGTCACCGCCGAGTTTTTCGTAATATTCTTTTGTAAATCCCTTTAAATCAATATTCATGGCATCTACAAAACCGATTACTTCGTTAAAAGTTTTTTCGGTAAAACACCCGTTAGTCACCAGCACATTCTTCAGCCCCTCCGCCCGCGCAATTTTCGCCGTATCACGCACGTATTCATAACCTATGAGCGGCTCATTGTATGTATAAGCGATACCAATATTATTTTGCTCTTTAAGACTGATAGCCTTTGCCACCATTTCAGCGGGGCTGATTTCTGTCAGCATATTTTCTTCTTTTGTCGTTGCCGAAATGCCATAATTTTGGCAAAACATACACGCCAAGTTGCACCCGTAACTGCCGGTCGACAGAATTTTAGTACCCGGCATAAACCTCATCAGAGGCTTCTTTTCGATCGGATCAAGAGCCAACGCCGTAACCTCGCCATAGTTATCGCAAACAATCGTGCCGCCGACATTTCGCCGCGCTCTGCAAAAACCGAGCCGCCCTTCTTCGAGCACACAGCCTCTAAAACAAGCCCCGCATTTAACGCCCATCTTCAAAACCTCAACTTCAATCTTTAACCTCGTGCCGTATTACCTCAAAACGCTCTAATACAACGTCTGAATCAAAAATGTCTATCCCGGCCTTTTGCTTGGCAATGGAAACCTGGTCCTCAACCGTATCTACCCCCTCAAGGTTCGGCAGCAACAGCCCGCGCCGGCGCCCCTTTGTGACAATCACGCCATAACGCTTAACATCAAGCTCTTTAAGCGACCCAACAGCTTCTGCCGCCTTCAAAACGTCGACCTTTACCTCAAGGTTTACCAACTCACTCGCCATAACCGGCTCAAAACGCGGGTCTCGCGTCGACGCGCTTATCGCATTGCCGATAATTTCTTCGGCCACCGACTCTGTTGTTGCTGCAATTGTGCCTATGCAACCACGCAAATTCCCGTTTAAATGAAGGGAAACAAAAACGCCTGCCTTCTGCTCTTTCATTTCTTGTGTGACAAAAGCCGGTATTTTAATTATGCGTCGCTCTTTTATGTAAGTCTCTATTGTCATGCGCGCTAATCTTATATATTCGTCTTCTGTTTCGACTGCTTGCTCGGGCTCAAAAGCGAAAACACCGTAACCGACTCCAAAAGGCCCCTCGTATGAAAGCTCTCGTGCCGAAACCTTTTTGTTACCTATAATTCCTGACATTATTACAAAAGACCTGTGACCGCACTCGCTAGCCTGCATACAAAACATTTCGTCAAATTCTTTCAGCTTGTCTAATGCTCCCGATGAAAGAACTTCCATAACTTTTTTATCGTATTTCGGGCCCTCTGCTTTGTATCCATATGGCCCGTCTTCTTTTAAACAATGAGATAAATCTCCGCTCGCAACCACAACCGCCTTACGATTAAGCTGTTTTAAACTTTTCGCGATTAACTCGCCAAACTTATAGTGTTCATGTAGGTCTAGCCCAGAAAGCCCAATCCGTATAATTTTATAATCTTTACAATATTTATCAATAAAATACAGCGGCACGGTAGTTCCGTGGTCTAATGTCGGCTCGCGCTCACCCGCGATACCGCCCGGAAAGCTTGCCTTGCGACACACCGCATCTATGGTTTTGGCTAATTCCTCGTCATAAGAAACAGAAAATTGAACTTGCCTAGCTCCGAAACGAGAAAAATCACCTCGGGCGCCCTTTCCCGGAGAAATATGAAAATAATCTGAAAACATCGTAGCATGAGGGCTGATAATAATAATTACATCAGGCTTAGCCTCGCTAATCTCTTTTGCAACCTGTTCATAAGCATCTATGGTTTTTTGAATATCCTTTTCGCGACCTTGCCCCACTTCATGCAAAATAACCGGCGGATGAGGCACCGCAAAAGCCTTTAAAACATTCGCTGTCACAGAATTACCTCCGATTTGAAAAAATAGAATCAGCGCAAGACTAATTAAATAAAACTGTTTTTTCATATTAACAGTATAAACCAATTACTCGTTATTACTCAAAACTTTGTTTGTTGGCGAATCTTCGTTAAAAGTGTCTTCAATAGGATACCTTGAAGTAACTTCGTATTTTAAAATAATATAGCGCGTATGATTTGTTTCTGATTTTTTTATAACCGCCACGAAATCGGCGTCGGCAGTAAAATCACCATTTTGATTGTCGAGGTCTGTCGAGGGCTCGTATGGGTCTATCAGCAAACCCGAAACGCCCGAATAAATTAGGCCGCGAGCAGTATAAGTGCAATCATTGTTGTCGTGTAACGAACTGATTCTCGAAAACACATTCGAATCAGAATCGGCAACAGGAGCAAAGAATTCCTTTTTTCTATTCGATTTAATTTTTTTGCCAAAATACTTTTCTGTTGCCGCATCTACCAAACCCATCGGTACAACCTTTAACAAATGGTCGTGAGAGTCTTTTAAAATAGAAAATTTGTTAATGTAAACATGCCTTATGCCAAATTTAAGCAAAATATCGTCATTTAAAGTATTTTCGTCAAAGTTTGGCACATAAGCTTCTGAAAAGTTACTGAAAAATATATTCAGCTTTTTAATTTCGGCGCTGTTTAGTTTTATTTCGCTTTTTGCTGACAAAACCGCGCAAAGCCCGGCAAAAACAAGTATCGCAATAAGTTTTCTCACCTTTTCTCTCCGTTTAAATAGATTAAAGCTCACACCTTTTACATTTTATCAAAGTTAATGCAAATATGGAAGGTTTGCCGTTGACCTTATGGGAAAATTTCGTTATAATTGCCTCTAATAGAGAATTATTAAAGGAAAAAGCAGTGAGATCAATAAAAGAAATTTATAGAATAGGCAACGGACCTTCAAGCAGCCACACCATGGGCCCCAAAAAAGCGGCAGAAATTTTTGCAGATAAATACCCGAATGCCGCAGGATTTCAGGTAACACTCTACGGAAGCCTGGCAGCTACGGGCAAAGGGCACTTAACAGACACCGCGATTTTGTCGGTTTTAAACCCCGTTGCACCAACTAAAATTTTATGGGAACCAAGAATAGTCCTGCCTTTTCACCCGAATGCAATGACTTTTATTGCCTTAGACAACGAAAATAAAGAAATCGGGCAATGGGTTGTGTACAGCATCGGCGGTGGTACATTAGCAGACGAAACCGGAGTCATCGGCGAAGAAAGCAAAATAATTTATGAAATGACAACAATGGAAGAGCTGCTCGAATGGTGCGAATGTACAGGTAAAAACTTTTGGGAATACGTTAAAGAGTGTGAAGATTTTGAAATCTGGGACTACCTTGGCGAAGTCTGGCAAACAATGCAAGAGGCAATTGAACGTGGTCTTCAAGAAGAAGGTGTATTACCCGGCCCAACCAACCTTCGCAGAAGGGCCGCCACCTTTAATATTCGCGCAGGCGGCTCAAAAGAAAACATAAAATCTCGTGGACTGGTGTTTTCGTATGCATTGGCTGCAAGCGAAGAAAACGCATCTGGCGGGAAAATTGTTACCGCCCCTACATGCGGTTCATGCGGCGTGCTTCCGTCAGTTTTATATCATTTTAAAAAAAGTAGAAACTTCAGCGATGCTAAAATATTGCGCGCATTAGCAACAGCCGGATTATTCGGAAACGTTGTAAAAACAAATGCCTCTATTTCGGGTGCAGAAGTAGGTTGTCAGGGTGAAATCGGAGTAGCATGCGCTATGACCGCAGCGGCAGCAAGTCAATTATTTGGCGGCAGCCCCGCACAAATAGAATATGCTGCCGAAATGGCACTAGAACACCACTTAGGCATGACATGCGACCCGGTTTGCGGTCTTGTCCAAATTCCCTGCATCGAAAGAAATGCATATGCCGCTGCAAGAGCGTTAGATGCAAACCTTTTTTCGTCTTTTACAGATGGAAAACACCGTGTATCGTTTGATAAGGTTGTGAGCGTCATGAAAGAAACCGGACACGACTTGCCGTCTTTATATAAAGAAACAGGCGAAGGCGGTCTGGCAAAAAACTTTGTCCAAATGGGACGACACCCACTTAAGCTTACATCCGAATGTGTGTTTAAGCCCAAAAAATCTTAATACTTAAGCTTTTTCAGGTAGATAAACACACTGAACTAATTCTGAATCAAATGCGGTTTTTTTAAAAATATAAAGCTTGTTAGAAGAAGGCAGCCATTTTCCTTTTGATTCATTTTTAATTGACTCAGTGTTCTTCTCTTTTTGGACATCCATCTCAAATTGATTTTGATTCTCTATTTTCATGCTACAACAAATCCTTTCACAACTTTATAAAGGACCACACCCATGTTCGTTATACTAAATAATAAAAATTTATGCAATTTTATTAACTGCAATGACTCTGGAATTTTTAAAATTTAACATGTATACTTCTCAGAATGGTGCTTAATAATACAAAATAGGAGAACAAACATGAGAAAAACATATTTAGAAGCTGTTAAATCGAGAAGGACCTGCTATTCAATCACAAAAGAATCTGCTTTGTCAGACGATAAAATCATAGAAATCGTGACAGATGCGGTAAATCACACTCCTTCCGCCTTCAACTCACAAAGCTCACGCGTTGTCGTATTATTCGGAAAACAGCACGACCGACTATGGGAAATCGTAAAAGACGAACTGCGTAAAATTGTTCCCGCCGATAAATTTGGTGCAACCGAAAACAAAGTAAACAATACCTTTAAATGCGGCTACGCCT
>JAQVCG010000005.1 GCA_028689875.1 Candidatus Rifleibacteriota bacterium
GGTGCCCAAAAGTCGATTTTATCAGCTTGCTGCTTGAATTTTGTTGCTAATTCGTTTGATATTCGTAGGTCAGAACTGGTGAATACAATTATTGTGTTAGTCGGAATACCGTTATCATGGAGAGTGTCAGTAAATTCTTTTCTTTGTTTTGCCGGAAAAGAGTCGAAATCTTGAAGGTAAAATAGTTTCGGACTCACGTTAAATGAAAAACCGTATATTGAGTCGAGAATTTCAGGGGTTATTTTTCCGCCACACAAGCATTTGAATACATTAGATTGACGATCTTCTGCTGGAACGAGCTTATTTGTCATAAGCTCAAACATTTTGTTTTTTAAAAAGACTTCGGGCCCACCAAAAATATAAACTGCGTTAGCCGGTTTGCCGCTTTTAATAAGTTTTTCAAGACTTTCTGCGTCCAAATTTTGAGTCCTTTGTAAAATGTAAAAGGGCTTAGTTCTTGCGAATTAAGCCCTTTTGTCTTTTTTATCAGTAGTGATTCTGCATGAAAGCTTTATATGCGCTCACAGAGTAATGATAGTCAACTTTAGAAATAAGTTCGAAAGGTGAATGCAAACTTAGTGTAGGCAAACAAAGGTCGATTACATGCATGTTGTTGTTTGCAAGCATGTAAGCAACAGTTCCTCCGCCGCCTTCGTCAACCTTGCCCATTTCGCCAAACTGGTATGGGATATTTTCGGCTGTGAGCATTTTTCTGATTAATGCCATAAACTCAATGTCAGCTTCGCTGCTTCCCGATTTGCCGCCTTTACCTGAATGTTTTGTTACCCAAACGCCTTTACCGAGAACGCCTGCGTTCATTGGGTCGTTGACTGATTCAAAGTTTGGATCCATTGGGGCATTGGTATCAGCTGAAAGAACTTGGGTCTCGCAAATAGCTCTTCTGATACTTGCGTAAGAACTATCGCCGCAGGTTGCCTCAGTAAGTTGGGCTAATAAATCGACCACTAATTCTGATTGCGCTCCGTTGGGTCCGGTAGAACCAATTTCTTCTTTATCTAAGAAAAGTACACAAGCGGTGTGTTCGGGGTTTTTGGTTTCTGCAATTGCTTGGAATCCTGCGTAAACACATGCTCTGTCGTCATGGCCATAAGCACCAATAATAGCTTTGTCGAATCCGACTTCAGTCGGTTGTATTGCGGGAACTGCTCTGATTTCGGCCCATGCCAAGTCTTCTTCAGTTAGATTGTATTCTGTCTGTAAATGTCTTAATACGGCATTTTTGACCCTATTTGGAACTTCATTTTCATCTTTTTTCCCGGTGGTAGCGTCAGGTTTATGCCCCACAATTATATTTAGTTCTTCGCCCATTATTGTATCGTTAGCTTTTCTTTGGTCAAGCTGAATTTTATGACCAACATGGGGTGCTACATCACTAATTGTGAAGACGGGATCGCCGGGTTTTTCGCCAATTACGAAATTTATAACTTTGGCGTTTTTATCTACTGCAAATATGTGCAAAGATAGGGGTATAGCAACCCATTGATACTTTTTGATTCCGCCGTAATAGTGTGTTTTAAACAGCGCAAGATTTTGTTTTTCATAAAGTGGCTGAGCTTTTATGTCTATTCTTGGTACGTCAAGGTGAGCTGCAATCATTCTGAACCCTTCTTCTATGGGGCGTTTCCCGATTATAGCAAGACCCATCGCTCGGCTTTTGTTAATAAACATAACCTTTGAACCGGGTTTTAATTTTTTGCCTTTTCCGAGTTCCGGCAACATTTTAAAGCCTTCTTTATCGGCTAATTTTTTAAGATAGTCTATTGTGGCTCTTTCAGTTTTGCACTCACTAATAAACTTAATATACTCGTTGTTTCTTTTCTCGAGCAGCTTGTTTTCAGATGCAGGGAGTTTGTCCCAGGCTGATGTAACTTTAAAATATGAGATCTCATTCTTTTTGTTCAAAATAAATTCCTTTCCAAAAGCTTGTTGCCAAGCATTTATTTTATTTGCTCTGAGATTCTATCATATATAATTAAATAAAAAAAACATTTTATTTAATTCTTTTTGCTTAATTTTAATGTACACTACTTGACAAAAATGAAATTTTACTATATGCTGAATCACCTATATTAGGACTTTAATCTCAGGAGATGACCCATGAGCTTTACTTATAACCCTAACAAACGTAAACGTGCAAAAACACACGGTTTCAGAAAAAGAATGTCTACTGCCACTGGTCGCAATGTTCTAAAACGACGCAGATTACGTGGCCGAAAAAGACTGACAGTCTGACCAAACAATGGGGGAACCCATGAGCGTTAGTCGCTCAACATTGCGAGCTCATTCCGAATTTAAACGAGTCTATTCAGCAAAGACTCGTCTGTTTCGGAATGGGCTGGTATTTTATTATCGCAAAGCCGACGGAGTTGTTTTTAGATTTGCTGTTTCTGTTCCTAAAAGGTATGGTAAGGCAGTAGAGCGAAATAAGGTGCGTCGTCGTCTAAAAGAGATAATTCGAACAGCTGAAACTTTGCCGGAAATGACAGAAGTCGTTTTCGGTGTAAACAGTAAATGTTCTGAATTGTCCTATATGAAGCTAAAATTGGCTTGTGACTGGGCTTTTGAGAAAATGTCTCGGGACAAACGTCGGTGAAGGCTTTTTATATGATTTTGAAAGGCATAATTTCGTTGCCTGCCAAGTTGGGCTTGGCTCTAATTCGCTTGTATCAAAAGTGGGTTTCCCCGTTGTTAGGTAACGTTTGTCGATTTAGTCCGTCATGTTCCCGTTATACATACGAGGCAATAGTTAAGTATGGCCTGATAAAAGGCTGTTTAATGGGCTTTTGGCGCATATGCAGGTGTAATCCATTTAGTGAAGGTGGGGATGACCCTGTTAAATAAAAATTTTGATCTAGAATTTCGGAGACAACCATCGAATGAATATATTTCGCTTTAAATTTAAAACGAGCAGTTTATTCTGCTCGTTTCTTTTGCTATCACTTTGTGTCCTTCTTGAAATTTCTGCTTTTGCTCAGACTCAGACACAAACTCAAACCGGTGAAAGCGCTATATTGTCAACTTCCTTAGACGATTTGGATAATGACGGCCTTAAAGATGTTACAATCGAAACAAATCTTCTAAGAGTTGTTATTTCAAGTAAAACAGGAAGCCCATCTGTATATTATTTGAAGGGTTCAAATTTTGAAGAAAATATTTTACCTTCTAAACTTCAAGAACAAGGTCTTAAAATAGACGAGAACTACTTAAAACCATTTACTTCAGATGTTGTTGGAGCAGACTTTAATTCCGGCTACAAAATTGAAGTTGAAGATGAACAGATGAATTCTGTTGTTATTCGTGCTATCGCAAATATTCCTCCCCCTAAAGACGGAAAAGACAGTGTTTCCCTTGTTAAGAGATTTACCTTTACGTTAAACAATTATTATTTTAATGCAGAATATATTGTTACAAACCTGTGCGATAGAAAAACTGTTATTGGTGATGAGGCCAATGGTAGTGTGAAGATGTCCTTTGGTCCCGGTCTGTTCATGGATCCATTCGGCCCTTCAACCTTATTAGGCTTAGAAAGCAATAGCAATGTTCAAGCTTTTTCAGATTATTCAAAGTTAAATTCCTCAGGCGCTGTTGCAGGGGCTTTTAATGGAATTGGCTTAAGAGATCAATATTTTTGTGTTTTAATTGAAAGCGCTGTTCCTCAAGCAAAGATTAATGCGATTGCTTTTGATGTTCAAGGTGAAAAAAACGGTAAAACGATTAAACATAGAGGAAATTTGATAAATTGTGTGCTTCCTATGTTTGCTCTTGATGCTAATGATTCACGCAGTCTCTCTTTTAAAGTCTATGCAGGTCCAATGATCCTTGACGAGCTCATGAAGGTTAATCGCCCGACTGTATCAGAATATGGCTTTTTAAGCACAATGTTGATGCGTGTTTTGCAATTTTTCTATTCTCTTATTCCAAATTACGGTTTAGCAATTATACTGTTGACTGTACTTGTAAGAATAGTTCTTTATCCGTTGACTTTAAAACAAACTAAGTCCATGGCTGCCATGCAAAAGATTGCACCAAAGGTTCAAGATTTAAAAGATCGTTTTAAAGATAATCCTCAAAAACTAAATGAAGAGATATTAAAACTTTACCAAAAAAACAATGTTAACCCATTGGGTGGCTGTTTACCTTTGTTATTACAGCTTCCTGTTTTGATAGCTTTGTATAACACCATAAGAATAGCCGTAGAACTTAGAAAAACTCCATTCTTGTGGATTACAGATCTGTCAAAGGGCGATCCACTGCTTATTTTGCCTATAGCTATTGCTATTTTAATGTATGTAACCCAAGCCAAACAAGCTTCTGTTGATCCTCAACAAAAGCAAATGATGGCTATGATGCCGATGTTTATGTTTGTAATTACATGGTCATTACCGGCAGGTCTGCTCGTTTACTGGTTTGCAAGCAGTGTCTTAGGTATAATGCAACAGTATCAAGCAAATCGAATAATGGCTGCAATGAAGGAGGAATAATATGACGTATCAAAGAACAATCGAAGTTATCGCAAAAAGTGAAGAAGAGGCTCGTTCCTTAGCTGAAAAACAGCTCGGTTCAAATGAAAAAATTGCAAAAAGCGAGACATTGTCAGCTCCGGCAAGAGGAATTTTTGGTTTTGTAGGCAGACAGGAATATAAAATTAGATTTCATATTGAAGAGAAGCCTGCAAAAACAGAAGAAGTCCTTGTGGAAAAGATTGCAGAAAAGCCAACCTTTAACGACGCGGTTGCCGAAAATTTTGAAGAAGCAGAAGACCTTTCTGAAATGCCTGTCAGAAGACCAAGGCATATGAATAATGATAACCGAGGAAGCAGAAATAACTCTAGGTCAAATGGTCGCCGAGATAACAATCGCAGAGACGGAAGACGTAATAGGCGTCCAGAAAGATCGTATGAAGGTGTGGAAGATTTTTCAGACGCAGAAGAGCATATTAATATGCCTGAAAGACCTAAAGAGCCCGTTACAGAAGAAATCAAGAATAATACTCTTTATAGCGAAATTTTTGATTTAATCCAATGTGTTGCTAAAAATGTTGGTGTTGAAGAAATACAGCTTAATGATTTTATTCGTGATGGAGCTTGGGTAATTGATGCTAGCGGCGAAAATGTGTCGCAGTTAATTGGTAAGCATGGCAAAACTCTTGATTCATTGCAATTTTTGATGAATATTGTTTTCAATAAAGGCAAAGATGAGAGAACTAAAATTGTTCTTGATGCCCAAGGCTACAGAGAAAAACGCTACAGAAATCTTATTATGTTAGCTAAAAGAATGTCTAGAAAAGCTGTTTCCGGAAATCGGCCGGTAGAATTAGAACCCATGTCAACCCTTGATAGACGCACGGTTCACATGGCATTGAAAGACAATGAAGAAATTGAAACGTTTTCAAAAGGTGTAGAGCCTATGAGACGTGTAGTTATCGCGCCTGTTCACAACAAGAAAAAAGGAACAAGTGCCAATAATGAATGGCAGCCACTTGTTGTAGACGACAACGATTCGGAAGCCTCTAATACCACGGAAAATACTGCAGTTCCTATGTTCATGGAAGAAGATGTGTAAGCCAAAAATTGATACGATTGCCGCAGTTTCTACTGCTCAGGGTAGGGCGGCAATAAGCCTTATAAGGGTGTCGGGGCCAAAAACCTTCGAAATACTCAATAGAATATTTGTAAAGGGGGGAAAAAAAGCTTTTCCCCTCCCTTATTCTGCTTTCTTTGGAAAAATTGTTGACCCTTCAACAAAACAGGTAATTGATGAAGTAATTGTTACAACATTTCTTTCCCCGCATTCTTACACAGGCGAAGATATCGCTGAAATTGGAGCCCATGGTAATCCTGTTGTAGTAGGCAGAATAATACAACTTCTGATAAAAAATGGCGCAAGAGCTGCAGAAGCGGGCGAATTTACTAAAAGAGCCTTTTTGAATGGGAAAATGGATTTGCTCGAAGTTGAGGCTATTTCGCAATTATTATCTGCAAATACTGCCACACAGGCAACAATGGCTTTAAATCAGCTTGATGGTTTACCGTCTAAGTTTGTTGCTGAAATCAGAGAAAAAATTCTAAAGCATCTTGTTCAACTCGAAGCAAGCTTAAATTTTCCTGAAGATGCGATTGAGTCAATAGACGAATACCAAGTTGGCAGAGAATTAAGAAAAATATTAAATGAACTATATATTTTTGCAGACAATGCAAAAAATGGATCTCTCGTATCAGAGGGATTAAAGGTCGCATTACTTGGAAAACCGAATTCCGGAAAATCCAGTTTAATGAATTGTATTCTGGGAAGAGATAGGGCCATTGTTACGGATATTCCGGGAACAACAAGAGACACGCTTGAAGAAAGTATTTTGATTTCTTCGATTCCTGTTAAAATTATTGACACCGCGGGTATGCGAAAGCCGGGAGATAAAGTCGAAGCAATCGGCATTGAGAGAACCTTAAAAGCAGTTGAAGACGCTTATGCTGTTATCGGAGTTTTCGATGGTTCAGTTGTTGAGACAGAAGAAGACAAGCTAATCTTAGAAAATTTAAAAAAATTAAACAAAAATATAGTATTGGTTTGTAACAAAACAGATTTACCTCAAAAAATAAGCAGAGAAATATTTGAGGGCTTCAAAACGGTTGATTTGTCGTGCAAAGAAGGTACCGGATTAGTTGATATTTTTGCCGTCTTAACTGATATTTTTAAGACAGATGGAATAGCTGATTTTTATGAAATGGTATTGTTAGGTGCTCAACAAGCTGCTGCACTCGATAAAGCAGTATGTGCACTAGAGCGTGCTGTTGATGGAATTGGTAAGAATTATCAAGATATGCTTGCAATAGATATGGAAGAAGCAGTAAGAGAATTGGGAAGAGTAAATGGTGAAACGGTTGATATGAATACTCTTGATTTAATTTTTGAACGCTTCTGCATTGGAAAATAATTTTTAATCATGAATAAACATTTTTCGGTCATTGTTGTCGGTGGTGGACATGCCGGCTGTGAAGCAGCTTTGGCGTCTGCGCGCCTTGGTGCGGATACTTTACTTGTAACTTTAAATATTTCAACAATTGCCTTAATGCCGTGTAATCCAAGCATTGGAGGGCCGGGTAAAGGACATTTGGTGAGGGAAATTGGCGTGCTTGGCGGAGAAATGGCCACTTGCATAGATGAAACCTGTGTGCAAATGAAGTGGCTTAATACTTCTAAGGGCCCTGCTGTCCGCTCAAGAAGAGCTCAGGCAGATAAGTATTTATATAGACAAAGAATGATTGAGACACTGTTCAAAACACCTAATTTAGTATTGAGACAGGGTCATGTTACCGAACTTATTGTCGAAAACGGTATTATAAAAGGAATAAAGCTTGAAACAGGATTAATTTTTACCTGTGAAAAAATTATAGTGACTTCCGGAACATATTTAAATGCCAAGATAATACTTGGTAAATCTTCTTGGAGCGGTGGTCCGCATAATCAAAGTGCAGCAACAGGGTTATCTGATTCCTTAATAAAAAATGGTATAAGTATAAGACGGCTCCAGACTGCTACCCCACCAAGAGTATTAGATACTTCTGTATCCTTAGATAAGCTTCGTGAATTACCGGGAGATGTCGATTCGGGGGGATTTACCTGGGAAGATAGATTAAGAAGATATGAAAATCAAATATCTTGTTTTTTAACTTTTACTGACGAAAGATCTATTGAAGCAGTTAAAAGACATTTGCCAAATAGTCCATTGGTTCTCGAAAACATCACTGACGAGGGTCCTAAACACTGCCCGTCAATTGACAGAAAAATTTTGAAATTTCCACAAATGGTTACTCACCAAATATTTATTGAACCCGAGGGATGGAATTCAAGAGAATTATATTTGCAAGGCCTTACAACAGCAATGCCTCCGGTTGCTCAAGAAGATATTTTATCAAGTGTCGTTGGCTTAGAAAATGCTGTTATACTTCGGTATGGTTATGCCATTGAATACGATGCTCTTTCACCCGGTCAATTCCGAAAAACAATGGAAAGCCGAATAGTTAAAGGGCTATATACAGCAGGACAACTTAATGGAACCTCAGGCTATGAAGAAGCTGCAGCACAAGGCTTAATTGCAGGAATCAATGCAGTTCTTGCTTTAAAAAATAAGGCGCCGTATTGGCCTTCTCGAACTAAGAGCTATATCGGCGTTTTAGTTGACGATCTTTCGATTTGGGATAGGCCTGAACCATATCGAATAACACCGGGTCATGCTGAATTCAGATTGACTTTAAGAGATGATTCTGCAGAAAGAAGACTAATTGAAGACGGCTATAATATTGGATTAGTTTCGCAGAGCAGATATGAAAAAATACTGGCATGGAAAAATAGAATAGAAAATGAAATAATCAGAATGTCTGATTTAAGTTTATTGCCTAAAACAGAAAACCGCGAGATGATGCAAAAGCTTAATACAGGCGACTTAAAGAAAAGAGTTAGTTGTGTTGAACTCTTGCAAAGACCCGGGTTAAGCTATAATCAGCTAATGGGGCTTCTCGAAGAGAATAAAGAGCTAAGCAACTCGGATGAAGTTTACTCACTAGAAACTGATATAAAATATAAAGGTTATGCAGAGCGTGAAAATGAAAGAATTGTTCAGACGCAATTTTTGGAAAAAATAAGATTACCTATTTCTTTTTTTGATCCAAAACTGGAAATTTTGTCACAAGAAACAAAATTAGTGTTAAAATCAGATAAATATGATGATCTTGGGCAAGCTGTGAGAAAAGGAAGTGTCAGTAAAACTGACTTAGCATTGATTCTAGCTGTTTATGGTCAGAAAGTGCAGGATTATTCATTAAACGGAGAAGAAGATGTTAAATAAAAAACGACAGGAATTGCTGATTCAAAATCTTCGGTCTATATCTTCCGAAGTCAGAATCAGATCGGTGGAACAACTCGAAAACTTTCCTGTAATGCCGGCAGAAGAGAAGATACAACACATAGAGATTGCATTAAATGATACTGATGAAAAAGTCAGAATCGCGGCTTTAGCGGCTATAACAAGACTGAAAGGCGGCGCAATACAGCCATCAACAGAGCCTTCCGATGCTCTACCTTTACCTCCTCAGCCAACTATAGATAGTAATTCATCAGCTCTAGATGCTACTTCAGCTCCACTATTTCCCTCTACTTCGGCAGTTCCTTTGCCTCCTTTGCCATCGTTAGATGCCGCTCCGGTAGCTCCTTCAGCTTCACCATTACCTTCAACTGTTCCCTCGTTTATTCCTCAGGTTCAATCGGTAATAGTTGAAAAAACTAAGTCCTCTTTTGTGAATGATGACTCTGAAAGTTTTTTAAAAGAGCCTCTAGATCCATCTTTACCGGATATTCAAAAGATTAATGATGTTGTATTTTTATTAGATCATATTAAAAAATTACAAACCACCAGACCATCAGGATATTTACAGCATCTTGTATCCTTGGCTGTTTTTCCAATTGAAGAAGTTGCATTAACGGCTTTGCAGGCTTTAGTAAATGTAAAAGACAATAGGGTTGTAGCATATATATTGAAGCTCATGTCAGATACCTCACAATCTTCTCAGCGCCGATTTCTTATGCTCAAGATTATATTGGATTCGCAAGCACCTTTAAATAATGAATTGTTAGAAGAAATATTGGTTAATGAGAAAGATGTAATCGTTAAATCGGGCTTAGTCAAAGTTTATGCGAGAAGTGTGGGAGAGAAGGGTTTAAATACATTAGCAAGGTGTTTAAGAGACGAAGACCCGCGAGTTCGTGCAAATACTGTAGAAGTTATTGAAGAACAAAAAATTAAGGGTTGTGAAAGAAATATTGCGGCGCTTTTAAGCGATACTGAAAATCGTGTTAAAGTTAATGCTGCAAAATATTTAGTTAAAAATGGTTATAAACAAGCTTTTGAGACACTTAAAGCAATGTTGGTTTCCCAAGAAGTATGGCTTAGAGACAGTGTAATTTTTGCTCTTGGTGAAATCGGTGATCAACCTTCTTTGACATTATTGAAAGCGGCGTTAAAAGATCCCAATCAAGGAATTCGTCTTAGTGTGCTTAAAGCTTTAAGTAATATCAACAACACCACTGCACGCCAGGTTTTAAATGCTGCATGTAAAGATCCAGATCCAGTTGTTGCTCAAGTAGCATATTCTTTGTGTGAAAAACTAAAGAACGTGCCGGTTAAGTCAGATAAACAATACCCAGAAAGTGCTGCTAAGCCAGTATCTCCCGTTGCAGCACCGATACCTGTTGCGCCGATAGCACCTGTTGCGCCTGTTGCGCCTGTAGCACCTGTAGCACCTGTAGCGCCTGCAGTGCCTGTAGCGCCTGTTGCGCCGCCAGCACCCATTCCGCCTATTCCCTCTGCTTCGCTGAAACCTCCTGCTGCAGCGCCTTTGCCGCCTATCACTCCTATGGTTGCTTCACAAAGTCCTGTTTCCGGTTTTCCTAATATTTTAAGTGCCAATGAAAATGATTCTCAAGACGAGAGTGCGAATTTTGAAAAACCTCGATCTGCAGAAATATTTGCTCGTTTATGCTCAAATGATTTGAGAGAGATGAATTCGGCAGTGAGAGACATAGCTTTTGTTATGGGAAAAGATCAAATGATTTTGATTAAGAAAGCTTTGACATTAAGCGATGAAGGCGTAAGAATAGCAGCAATAAGAATCTTGACACGAAAACGGACGCCGGAGGCAAGAGAATTGCTTGTAAAATACGCATCAGACTCAAATGAAATTATTCGTTCATTGGTTGAAAAAACATTGTCGTTAGGCTAATAAAACGTGAAAAACAGTAAAGAATTTGATGTGATTGTAGTCGGGGCAGGTCATGCAGGTTGCGAAGCGGCTCTTGCATCTGCCGGAAGCGGTCTGAAGACTCTTTTATTCACAATAACTTTAGAAACAATTGCAGCTTTACCTTGTAATCCGAGTATTGGAGGACAGGGTAAGGGGCAGTTAGTGCGTGAAATTGACGCATTAGGCGGGGAAATGGGCATTGTCGCCGATGAAACCAGTATTCAAAGAAGACGTCTGAATACTCGCAAGGGAATTGCTGTTCAGGCTAATAGATTTCAGTCGGATAAAGAAGCTTATAGCCGAAGAATGATGAAATCTCTTTTTACTAAACCCAACCTTTATGTGTTACAGGCGATGGTAACTGATTTGTGTTTTGAAAATGGCGCCATTGCAGGAGTGAAAATTATCTCCGGAGAAACTTGGTTTGCGCCGGTTGTAGTTATTACTGCAGGCACTTTTTTGCGTGGCAAAATTCATATCGGAAGCACAAACTATTCTGCCGGAAGAGCCGGTGAGCCTGCTGCTGACCATCTTGGCGAGTCTTTACTTAAACTTGGATTGCCTTTGGCGAGATTTAAGACCGGTACTCCCCCAAGAGTAAACGTTTCAAGCATAAATTTTGAAGGATTAGAACGCCAGGATAACGATGATGAAACTGCTCCATTTTCACTTTGGTCAGAACCTTCTATTTTTGAAACCCGACCTTGCTATATAACACATACTAATAAAGAAACTCATAGAATAATTAAAGAAAATTTTGGGCGTTCTGCAATGATGTCTGGCATAATTAAGGGTACCGGAGTAAGATACTGCCCGTCAATTGAGGACAAACTTAGCAAATTCCCCGACAAAGACTGTCATAAGGTATTTTTAGAGCCGGAAGGCTATTATAGTAACGAAATTTATCTGCAGGGGCTTTCAACCAGTTTACCTGAAGATGTTCAAGAGGCATATGTTCAGACGATTAAGGGGTTAGAAAACGCACAAATAACCAGGCCGGGATATGCGATTGAATACGATATAATTGATCCGATTGATTTACATCCTACTCTTATGTCTAAATCAATAAAAAATCTATTTTTGGCAGGGCAAATAAATGGAACATCGGGATACGAAGAGGCTGCTGCTCAAGGTCTTGTGGCCGGAATAAATGCTGCTGCGGCTTTTAAAGGGAAACCCCCTCTTTTGCTTGATGCAGAAACTTCATATACAGGATTATTAATCAGAGATATTACAACACTTGGTATAACAGAACCTTACCGCGTGTTCACTTCACGTTCTCCGTTCCGCTTAAATTTGAGAATGACTAATGCAGAATCGAGATTGTCTGAAATAGGCTTTGAACGAGGGGTTTTATCTTTACAAAAAATAGAAAAAATAAGACAGCGAGAAGATGGTATGAAGTCTCTAGAAAAAAAACTTGAGTCTTATACCCTTACTCCCAATAAACTTGAAGAAGTTTTTCCTGAGTTTGCTGTTCCAAAGCCGTCTTCTTCTGTATCTTTTGCACAAATTCTTAAAAGATCAGATGTGGACTTGAAACAATTTGTAAATCAAATTCCTGAAATAAATGACTTAGACAAATTAGCTTCTCTTGAAGTTGAGGCCAGGGTAAAGTATGCCGGTTATCTCGTTCAACAGCAAAAAGAATTCGAGTTGCAAGAGTCGATGAAAGAAATATTGCTTGATGACAATTTTTTTGAAAATCTTCCTGTAGCAGTAAGTCATGAAGCGAAAATAAAAATTCTTGGGGTGCGTCCTAAAACTGTAGGAGAGCTTGCTAATATCCCGGGTGTAAGAGCTTCTGATTTGGCTTTAATTATTATGACAGTGAAAAAAAGAGATCATAAATCTGTGCGCACCGGCTCTATTTGTTAACTCTTTTAGCTGAACTCTTATACGCAGAATCTACTATTAGTCTATTTCTTCTTTTGTAAATTTCTGAGTCATAGTGTAATTTAATGGTTTTCCAATCAGCAAAAGCCAACATATTTTGCAAAAGATTTAAAACTCTTTTATGGTCATAGAAATTAAACACAGGATATTCAACTGTTAACAATTCGACAGGAGAGCCGCATTCAAAAAATCTTCTTTTCCAGCTTTCTCTAAAATGTCCGCCTGAATCACAACAATTTAAGAATACAATCTTGTAATTATTTGGAAATATTGTTGAATCAAGATCTTCTGAACTCGCTTTTATTATTTTATAGGGTTTCTTGTGTCTGTCTTCTATAAAATCTCCGTTTCCACATTTGAAAATATCATTTAAGGAAGAAAATGCCATTCCGCCGCCGTATCTGGCGTGTCCGGAATAAATAACAATATCAACGGTTGGGTCTTCTAAGGCCATTTTAAATATATTTTTCGGGTTATTGTCTATTTGGGTAATCATACCTACTTCGATTGTGACAGGAAGGCCTTTGTAAAAAAGTTTTTTTCCGTTTAAGGTTGTGAATATAGGCAGAGAGCCAATGATTGTGTCGCGTGGGTGGTCATATCCCCAAAAAACAGCTATGCGCAGTTTGCCGTCGCTAAACATTGCTTCATAGTTTGGACTGCCTATTGGTAAGGTGTCATTTACGGTTCGCTGCACAGTTCTTCTCACTGCAGCTCCGTTTAATGTGAGAGCCATGAGAAGCAAGCATATAAATGAGCTTAGACTGTAAAATCTTTTGTATGACATTATGTTGTTTTCATCGGCAAAATTATTGTCTATATTAATCATTAAAAAATAATGTTGAAATACAAGGGGTTTTGAATTAGATTTAAACTGTTGCTTGAGTATGGGGATAAAATTTATGTTAAATACAATTGATAAAAATGCCAAAAATTCAGAATTAGCCTCTGTAGGGTTGTTTTGGTCATTTGTCCTATTGGCAATTGCTGTTTATTTTTGGGAATCTCCATTTTTATTGCCTATTAAATACCTGACAGTTTTCTTTCATGAGCTTTCTCACGGAATCTCTGCTGTTTTGACCGGCGGCGAAATTGCGAAAATAGAGTTGAGTTTTAACCAAGGCGGCTTATGTTACACAGCCGGCGGCATTCGCTGGATAGTATTGTCGTCGGGTTATCTTGGAAGCCTTTTATGGGGTTGTGGCATTTTAATTGCTAATGTTCGTTATAAGCAAGAAAAGCTATTGATGAACTTGCTTTCTCTTATCTTTATTATTTCAATAATTCTTTGGGTGAGAAACCTTGAAGGGATCGTTATTTGTTCTATTTTAGCTCTTATTACCTATTTGATTCCAAAATACGCTAATAGATATGTCTGTGATGTGATTTTAAACTTTATAGCATTATCTTCATGCTTTTACGCAATAATTGATATAAAGGGAGACTTGATAGACAGAACTGTCGGCGTATCAGATGCTGCAAGACTGGGTGAAATGTTTTTATTACCAGGCTGGCTTATAGGTATAGTATGGTTGGTCATGGCTTTGGTAATAACCTTTAAAACCGTCTCGTATTCATTAAAAAGATGATTTAAATTATATAATAAATGTCAAAATTAACGATAGAACAGTTACTTAACTTAAAGAACTTACAAAGATCTCTCGATGATACCATTGAAGAACTACAGTATTCTTCGCGAAGCTTGGAATATGCTCTTCAAGTAATTTATAAATTTTTAAATGAATCAATCCAAATATCCGGTTTCTTTGTCCAAACTATGGATGAAAGTCTTAAAACCGAGGTATATTCATTTGGAAGATGTGCAGTCGATTCAGACACAATTCTAGGATTTACAAAAGACTTGCATAAAAAAGAAAAATTTATTTTGGGTAAATTATCTCTGTTTTTTCAACCGGTAGATATGGCAGGAAATATAATCGGTTATATTGCTCTTGCATACGATGATATAATGGCTCCTGAAACAGAATTTGGGTTCGAAATTTTAAATTGTGTCAGTGAGATTCTTGATAATTATTTTTTTAGCATTCATTTAAGCAGTGTTAAACACAGACTTTTTATAGACATACAGCTGGCTTTAAAAAATACTTCATTGCTGCTTGCTCTTGATGAGGCGATAACCTTATTAAGACCTTATGCTCCCCATAAGAAAATTTTCATTGTTTATACAGATAAAGAACTCACAAACAGAGAGACGGTTCATTATATTTATTATGAAGATGGTATTAGATTATTTGATTCAACTGAAAAGCCTTTTTATAAGTTTGACAGGTTTGTTCGTGCTCACGATAATTATCTATCAGCTTCATATGACGAAATTAAAAATCTGTTTAGTGATGATTCTGAGCCGGTAGTATCCTATTTGAGAAGCGGTTATTCAGATTCAGAATTCATTGGAATGGTCGCTGTTATGCCTGATTCGCTTTCATCTCTTTCTGTTTTTTCGAGAGAGGTATTTCAGGTGCTTATTGAAGAATTAAGGCAACGATTGATCGATTTAAACAGAGAACAAAACATTCTACGCAAATATTTTTCAAACCTTGCTATTACTCGTTTAATTAAAGAACCTGATTATATAAGAAAGTATTTATCGCCGAGAACAGCAGAAATCGGTATTTTGTTTGCAGATTTATGTGGTTTTACAAAAATCAGTGAGCAAATTTTAAAAAAACCGGAAAGAATCAATAGTTTTATTAATAAATGGTCAAAGGGTGTTGTAAAAAGGGTTTTTCCATTAGGGGCCAGTTTGGACAAATTGGTTGGTGATTGCTTGATTTTTCTTTTTGGTCCTCCATTTTATGAAGATTCAGCTGAGATAAAAGTAAAGCATGCTTTGCAGGCAGCAAATTTGATTGTAAACTATACTAAGGATTTTTTGTCTTTGCCTGAAAATGAGGATATAAGCCAGCATCCTGATTTTGAATTTTTTGGAGTATCTGTTGCCGTAAATTATTGCAAAGTAGTTGTCGGACTTACCGGTCCCAATGAAGATCTGACTGCCTTTAGTTCCGGAGTCAACAATACGGCAAGATTACAGGGAATTGCGGGTGCTAATACAGTTCTTGTTACAAATTCTGTAAGAGACATTGCCAGTGCTTCAGAAAACTGGGTGTTTGAAGGGCCTGATAAAATAATGGTAAAGAATGTTAAAGACCCGATAACTTATTATAAGTTAAAACTGACATAAACATGAAGTGGTTTGTATACATTTTAGAATGTGATGACAACTCTTTTTATACAGGAATCACAAATGACGTAGAAAAGCGTGTTGCCGCACACAATAAGGGAACAGCTTCCAAATATACAAGATGCCGTTGCCCTGTAAAGGTTGTTTATTTAGAACCACAAAACGACCGCTCTTCAGCAACAAAAAGAGAATTAGAAATTAAGTCTTTTTCCAAAAAAAAGAAAAATGAGCTAATATTAAGCCAAAGAAGCTGATTCTTCCTGTTTTTCTTCCGTTTCAGTATCTGTTTCAGTTTCATCAGTTTTAAAGCTACAAGTAATTGTTCTAAGCTCCTCAACAATACTATTTAGCTCTTCAGTTACCTGTGCTGCTGAATCAGGAGTCAGCGATTTCCCTTCTATTTTAGCTTTAATTTCATTACTTGTTTTAACAAGTCTTTCAATGATTTCTCTGTCTTTGTTTATCATTGCAGACAAAGATTCTGACATTTTGTTGAAAGCATCTTGCAGATCTCGTAACTCGTCACCTTGTCGCAAATGAATACGATGCGTCAGATCACCTGATGCGATCATCTTTGTGGTTTCTTCCAGTCTGTAAACGGGTCCTGCAATTTTATGAGATACTAATATTGAAAGCGCGGCTATTACCAGGACAAAAATGCCTATCCACCTCAGCAAAAGATTATTTACAGAGTCAAAAATTACGGAAAGCTTGTCAAGAGTTAAATCCGGGGTGTTAGCTATCTGACTCCATGATGTGTCATAAGTTATCCAGCCTACGCCAAAAGCCACCATTAGCATTGTGGAAATTATTATGCCCATGTATCGCAATTGAAGTCCGGTTTTAATCAAATAGGTTCTTCTTCTGTGTTTGGTCATTTTTCATCTCCGTCTTTATGAACTGTGCAAACTACCTTGCCTTTATTATCGAACATAAAAATTCCTTTTTCCGGGCATATTTTTATTTCATCTAGAAAACCTTTTTCCTTAAGCAAATCTAAGTTTACTTTTTCACCGGGCTTAATTGCAGAAACACTGTTGTTTACATCGTGGTCTTCAATTGCTACACTAATTTTTTTTCTGATATCTCTGCATGAAATGCTGTATATTCCTGAACGGGTATTCATATACTGCGGGAAAAATATAAACATTGCCATTAGAACGCCGCAAAGTATGAAAACTATTGAATACATAGCTAAATTGCCACGTCTTTTAGTGGTATTTATATTAATCAGTTTCAATTTGTTACTCCTGTATTAGTCTCATAAATGCTATCGACATTCATATTTCGGTATCATAGTTTATTTTTTGCAGTTAATCAAGCCTCAAAGAGTTTAATGCTTTAACAAACGCTTCAGGCAAGTCTGCCTCAAAAACCATATTTTTATCAGTAATTGGGTGATTGAAAGCCAATTTGTGACTGTGTAAAAAGTGTTCAGAAATTTTATCGGTTTTTCCGCCGCCATAAACGGTATCAGCAATAAGCGGATGCCCTGTAAAAGCCATATGAACCCTTATTTGATGAGTTCTGCCGGTTAAAATGCGCACTTTCACCAATGAAGCACCTTTAAGGTATTCTTCAACTTCAAATATGCTTATAGCCATTCTACCTTCTTCAGAAGAAGTCGCTTTCATGCGCTTTCTATGAATCTTGTCTCTTTCAATGGCAACTTCTATTCGTCCCTTTTTGTTTACTATGTGTCCCTGAATTAGGGCTAAATACTCTTTCTCAATTTTGTGTTCTGAAAAAGCTTCTGACAAGCCTTTGTGGGCTTCTCGGGTTTTTGCCAATACCATAATGCCGCTAGTTTCTTTGTCCAGACGGTGCACAATCCCGGGTCTTGTTGGAGCGCCTATCGGGCTAAGCACGGTGTGACCCAATATCGCAGAAACCACAGTTTCTTTTTCTTTCCCCGCTCCGGGATGAACTACTAATCCGGAGGGTTTATTGATAACAATTATATGCTCGTCTTCGTATATTATCGGAAAATCTAACTTTGTCGGCACTATATCAGTTTCGAAATCTTCGATTCTGTGCTCAATTAAAACGGTTTCACCGCCTTTAAGTTTTAATCCCGGCTTCACAATTTTACCGTTTACTTTTATTTCGCCCTTTTTAACCATGTCTTGAACAGTGTTTCTTGAGAGCTCTTCGTATTGATCACAAACAACCTGATCAATGCGCATTCCAACAAATTCCTCATCTATCATAAAGCTTTCGCTCTGGTCCATATTTTGCTCCATTAGTATTTCCATTCAAATTCAATTGAAGTATTTCTGTTATTTAAACCCTTATCAAAAAATCTGCTCTGAATAGAGGTTTTAATTGAAAAGTCTTTTGCTGTTTCTGCGACAAAAGAAAGAGAGGCGTCTAAGCAGTCTTTTTGCGAACGTTTCCAAGAGTCTGCCAAAGAGGCGCTTAAAACTTTGTAATTTGTCGTCGAGCTTCTTTCTTTGAAATCGTGGTTCCAAATCGCAGAAAAATCTGTTTTTATTTTTGTGTCATTCTTTTTATTCATTCGTTCTCGGGAAAGTGCGAACCCGACCTTGGTCACCACTGCCTCATATGTGCCTTCGCCGATTCTTAGTGCCAAACCATCACCGTTTGAACACTCTTCTTGAACACTCGGTCGTGTATTCATCGAATAGTTTAACGCCATAATTGGCATCAGACAGGTTTTTCCATTTTGATTTTTCCAACCCAATCCTAATTCTCCCATAGAATTCTTTTCTGTCCAAGAGGCTTTGTTGTTCCTGTCTAAACCCATTATAGAGGCAAAACGCTCGGTGTCTGTCTTATCAAGCCCAAACCTTGTTTGCGCAAATACAAACATTCCGTTTTCATTCGTATCTTTAATTCCGTGAAAACCGGCGAATTTACCCTCTGTTTTACCTGTCATAGGTGCCCATGAGCTTATTGTTGTTTCATCTTTGAAAAAGCCCATATGAAAGCCTGTATTCCAAGAGCCATTTCTGACCTCAGTTCCTACAATTATCCCGTCTGTATCACTTCTAAAACCATCGTTGCTATTTGTTGAGTTTCTTTTAATTTTTAACTTAAATGGTGTGGCAAAATCGCCAAACTCTGTTTTTGCTGTTCCTTCATCAAATAATAGTTTTTCTGTGATAATGTTTGTGAGCATATTATTTCTGTCTCTTGATGCCAATAACAAACTGCCAAACGGTCTCCCGCTTACTTGTTTTGCAAGGCTGTCAATGCTTAAGGGTGAAACAAGCGAGTCTAATGCTGCAATTATCGGCTTTGCGTCATCTGTAACGTTTATTGCTGCTTTATCAAGAGCTTCACCGAGTTTTTTCCCTTCTTCTGTTGTTGCCATACCTTTGTATGCGCCGGCAACTCGGGCTACGATAAATGTTAATTCAGTATTGCTTATTTGACTGCCCACAGACAATGTGTAGTTATTGCTTATGGCACCCGAAGGCAGATTGCCTACTAAAGTCAAAGTCGGTGCAAAAGTAGTTCCTGCTGCTGCCTGTATAAAATCTGAAATTCTGATTACCGCTGTCCCAGAGGGCATATAACCGCCGGTTGGCGTAATTGTAACCGTTCCGGCAATTTCGGCTTTTCCGGTCACTTCAATTCTATCTCCTGTTTTATCGGCACTAACTTCCAGTTCTAGTTTGCCTGTGCTTGCTTGAACAAAATCTCCGTTTATTGTTATTTTACCCACACTGTTGCCGGGAATAACTTTTCCTGCATTTGAGAGCTTACCCTCAATATTGAGGTTCCCTTGCAACTCTGCGGGCGCTGCAACTGAAACATTGCCATACAGTGTGCCGTTTTCTATCCAAAGTTTGCCATCGTTGACATCAGTTCCGCCGGTATAGTCTGTTGCTCCAGTGAGTTTAAGCAAAGCATTGCCTGCTTTTATCACTTTGCCTTCACCATAGATTGTGCCAGCATAAACCGAGTCAGTGGTAATATTAGCAGTCATATTTGACAAAGTTTTTCTTTCCGGATTAAAAGGATCTGATTCGTAAGGCTCATCAGCCTTACCCAAGTATATTTTAGAATTTGAATTATTGCTTGAAAGCGAAGAAACGGTAAAGTCTTTTCCCTCTGCTGCATCAGTTTCTTTGTTTAAGGTTCTCATTACTGCTTGGGCATCATCTTCAGAAAGGTCTTTCCAGATATTTGTGTCAGGTAAATGCAAAAATGAGCAGCCTTCTTCAACGCTAAAAATTCCAAAATTCGGATTTTCTTGAGTCCCTGAAATTGATATAGATGATTGAACATTGCCGTCTTTGTCGGTTACTTTTGTAATAACTGTATATTTTTCGCCTGCAGTTAATAAAACATACGAATCAAGAGGAACAGTGCGATGCCCGCTCCACTTTGCGAGTCCATTGGCTCCAAAGGTTCCTGACTGCACAAAAACAGTTTCGCCTTCGTCGGGATTAGTTGAATTTTTCAGTATTTTAATCTCATAACTTGAATCATCTTCGTTTACATGAAAGCCGACAGCCTTTAAGAATTGTGATTTTTTGGCAATATAAGATGCTGCCATTCCTTTTGCGTCTGCTGAGGCAAATTCAGAACAATAGTTTTTAATTAAATAATTATGTTGATCTAATATAGGGTATTTTTGAGGGTCTGACTCTATTACATGACCAACTCCGCTCTCAATTGCTTGGTCTTCATATGAAACGTAACAGTAACCATCTTCACCCCAATCGGATGACCATGAATTTCTAATTATCCAGGCACCCGGTCCGGCAGGAGCATCAGCTCCCGTTAAGGTTTGAAAAATATAATCATCATCCCAGCCTACTAATAATACAGCATGGTTTGTTACTTCGTCTTCTTTAAGACAAAATTCGTAACTGTCTTGACCGTCCCACGAATCATCTGCATAGACTGCAACTGACAATGCTCCCGTTTCAAGTAATATCTGCTTAATTCTATCTTTTTGGTCCCCTTGTATGTGAGTAAATTCTGATGAAGTAAGATCGCTGTTATAGGAATCGGTAACTGTAACCGCTTCCGGTATTCTTTCAGTAATTCCCTCCATCCCGGCCCCAAGGGAATATGGTGCTTTACTCTCATTTACCGGTCCGAATCCTTTATGTAAAAAAGCCGATGCATAATCATCAAAGCCTCCGCTATTATAAACTTCATTTGGGACAATGGAAGCATATTCTGTTCCCATGTTTAAATACGGTTTAGTTGAATTTGTTTCTGAAAGAGGGTTTGCGAAAGCCATCCAAGCGAGATATCTTTCAGAATAATCAGGTTCTGTAAAATTAAGAGAGCTGTTTAATGCTTTTGCTTTATAGGCTTGTAATAAGAAGTTTGTTTCGCAGGCGGCAATATTTGAAAAAGCCCAACATGTGCCATATTGTGACTGGTTTTTAACAGGGGTAATAATACTTAAATTTCGTGCATCATGACTAGTCGGTAAGGTTTGCGAAAGCAGGGGATGTAATAAAAAGACTAAAGATAAAGTCAGAACAAGCTTAGAAATATATTTTTTCATTTGTGTCTTCTTTTAAATCAAAGTATTAACACGCATTTTTCAGCGGTTTTCAGTAAGCTTTTTGCACGCAAATAAAAGAATGACAGCAAATATGCAAATTGCCGCAATTACCTGAGATGGCGAAAGATACATGGATGTATAAAAACCGCCTCGGGAGTCGTTCCTTAAGTATTCAATTGCAAAACGCATTACCGAATACACAGCAGTATACATCAAAGCAAGATTTCCGTCACTTTTTTTATGTACAACTCTATTAGATTTAAGCAGCATATAGAAAATTGCACAGAGGGTAAAAAGTGCAATTGCTTCGTATAATTGTGTGGGATGTCTGTAAAAGCTTTCGTGATGTAATTTAAAAATTTTTATAAAATCAGTTTGGCTTCCGTAACAACAACCGCTAATAAAACAGCCTATTCTACCAATTCCGTGTCCTAGGGCTAACGATGGAACTAAATTGTCCGCAAGGTAACTGAAATTAAGTTGCTTAAATTTGCAAAAAATAACTAGACTCGCTAAGCAGCCTATAAATCCACCGTAAAAAACAAGCCCGCCCTCATGAATAGCGAAATAATCTCTAAGTCCATTAAAATATTGTGGAAAAAGCAAAATATATGTAATTCTTGCTCCTATTATGCCTGAAATTGACGTTATAAGAAGTATGTCTAATACTTTGGGCAAAGGTTTATTTGAGTTTTTAATGCTTAGAGAATATAAGGCGCCGCCGGCCAAAAAAGCTAATGCCATCAATATTCCATAGGCCAGGTTAGAACAGTTCATTTCATTGAAATAATATTAGTTTCAGGTATAATTCTTAGATCCGGTATTTTCTTTATAAATTTGAAAGTTAACATAAAAGCAAAAATAGCGATGATGCTAATAATTTGCGACAAGGTTAATCCCATAAATACTATAGGGTTTTCGGCACGTAAAAATTCTATGAAAAATCGCAAAAAGGCGTATGACCCGAGCATGAGCATAAATACTTCCCCGTAGTTTTGTCGATGTTTGCGATAAATTTGAACAATTACAAAAATTAAAAGTGCCGCCAATGACTCATACAGTTGAGTGGCGTGGTAAAAGCCGGGTCCGGCATGTCTAAAGTGAAAACCAATTGAACTGCTGCATTGTATTCCATAGCAACAACCATTTAAAAAACATCCGATTCGCGCAATCATTATTCCAAGAGGCAGACCAAATCCGATACAGTCCATGATTCGCCAAAAAGGAATTCTGCGAAATTTGAGATAAAGCAAATTAAAAATAAAACTGCTAATTACCGAACCATAAAAGGTTAAGCCGCCCTGTTCGAAACTTAGAAAATTTGTAATTGATAACTTTTCGGGTGTGTATTCAATCATAAACAAAAGTCTTGAACCGGCAACCCCTATAGGTAGCTGAAGCAAGAGCATGTCAAAAATTGCTTCAGCATTAAGTTTTTCTTTCTTAACTTCATAAATTGTAATCAGCATGCCAACAGCATAACCAATAGCAACAAATAGCCCGTATGAATAGATGTTAAAATATGGTGTTGAAAGAAGGATAGGATACATTAGGCAATAGCAGGGGCGATGTCATCATCGTTATCTATTGAATTCACTTTTTCCTCATCTTCTTCGGGACTTAAGAAGAAAATATCAACAAACAATATAAATACGCCTATGTCTATTGTTATGTCTGCGATATTAAACACCGGAAAATCAAATGAACCGAAGTGGAACAAGAAGAAATCTACCACGAAACCATACATTACGCGATCATATAGGTTTCCGATGGCACCGCCTACGAGCAAAGCTAATGCCCAACGAGTTATGCGTTCTTCTTCAGGAAGTTTTAAACTATAATAGGTGATTATGATTATCATGGTAAGTGCCATAATAATCGGTGGAAGTCTCCAGTCAGGGAACCATCCGAATGCAACACCCGGGTTTTTCACGTAAGTTAAAGTAAAGATCTTATCAATTATCGTAACGGGCAAATTATGTGAATTATTAACAATCAACATTTTGGTAAAACGGTCTAAAAAGAAGAAAATAAATGTGTACAACATAACCGATGGTGATCGCAGATGATACCAGATGTTTTTTACCAAGAATGCAGGATAAACACTGAGTGTGTAACCGACTGTTTTAATTAGGGCTTTAAACCAGGTCTTAATTTTTTTCATGCTTATGCTTTTTTCCCGAATTTTGAAATGTAAATTCTTCAACCTGTTCGGCAGGTGTTTAATATTTTTGAATGAAAAATTAAATATTTTTTTTATTTTATTTTGTTCTCTGAGAAAAATTACTAACAGACTTATAAATAAATGCCGATAATTTCATTGAATTGTGTGTATAAGCACAAATCCGGAGGTTAAACATAATTATGAAGACAAATAAAAGAATTCGCGGGCATCAGTGGCTGTTTTTAGCTGTCGCTTTTGCTGTCGCACTTATCAGCGTGGGGTGCACTTCCAGTGGCGTTTCTTCTGGTGGAAACACAAATCCACTAGGAGCATACCAGCCTATAACGCAAACCGGTACCGGCACAGATACGGGAGTTATTGATGGAACTGTTACAAGTCCCGGCGCAATTACTTCACCTATTGTGACTGTTCCTGACAACGGTTCAAGTGTTGGCGGCCACTCTAATGCTCCTTTACTGGATAATTATCATCCAGGTTGGCAGCAGTCTTCATGTTTAAGTTGTCATTCCGAAACAAGTAAAAATCCGGATCACAGCTATGCAGATGACAGTCTTTGCTATCTTTGCCATGGCACAAACGGACTGCCCGGGTTTGGCGACACTACTCCTCCTATTATAAGCGGAGTTGCAGTTGCACCTCTAGAGAATTCTGTTAACGCACAATGGAAAACAGATGAAGATTGTGTTTCTAGATTTATATTAAGAACAGCTCTCGGAGATCGAATGGAGTTTCCTGTAAGCACAACATATAAAAACTCGCATTCTTTTTCTGTTTCAGGGCTACAGGCAGATACAACATATTATTATGAAATAATATGTGTTGATAAGAGCAATAATAGTGCAAGCACCTCTTCATTTGGGAATATGTCATTTAAGACTCTGCCTGCTTCAGATATTATTCCTCCTACAACTGATCCCGGAACCGGAACTGAAACCGATACCACTTCATTTTTCAATAACGTAAGTATTAAATCTGGTGGAGCTTTCAGAATTGACGTTAAATTCGATGTTTCAGAAGCCAGCACTTGCACGATTTACTTTGTAAGAAAAGCAAATGGAACCCTTGCAGATAGTGAAAATGTTTATGTGGGTGCGAATTACGACGGTTTTATAACAGGTTTTGCAGCTAATACAGAGTATGTGGTTTATGTTGAAGCTAAAACTTCTGGTGGCCAGGAATATTCTACAAAAAAATACACTGTTAAAACAGACAAATATTGATAAACTAGTTTAACCTCTTATAAAGCGGGACTGCAATTGCAGTTCCGCTTTTTTATTCGAAAAATAAAAAAAAGTAAAATATTGTTAAAGAATGTACAACACTTGTCGATAGGTTTTTCGGTAGTTGTATCCAAATTGAACAACAAGGAGGTTCTCTCGTGATACTTCCAAATACACCGCTTTACCAAGCAAAAACAGACGCAGAGTTTCGGATTAGAATGATTCAGCATATAAAAACCGTTTACAGAGATGTACTCGGAAGCGATATCAAGTTGCTGGACCTTCCAAATGGTCTTGAAATTGTGCAGGCACGTATTCAACAGCGATTGTATGATATGAGTGAAGGAAAAATCAATCTTCTTCCTGATACAGACAATCAAGTTGCAGCTTAATGCAATAAAAGCTTATGAACGGGCCAAAAAAAACGGCCCCGGGCGATTAATCGGCCGGGCCGATTTTTTTTGTCTGAATATTATAGTTTTAGCCCTATTTCAAGGCCTTTGGTAGTTTTTATTTGTTCAAGGGCCAGACTGATTCCCGGCATGAATGAGTCTCTGCTTAGTGAGTCATGTCTGATTGTTAAGGTTTGCCCTACATCTCCGAAAATTACTTCTTGGTGTGCTACCAGTCCGGGTAATCTTACTGAGTGAATCGGTACAAGATTTGTGTCAGATTCTTTGTCTATCAGATTTTGTGTCTCTAATATACCATGCCTTGTTTTTATGGCTGTTCCTGAAGGCTTGTCGATTTTCTGGTTGTGATGCAACTCAATTATTTCAACATTATTAATGTATTGGGCAGCTTTCTTTGCAAACTCTGCCATTAATACTGCCCCTATTGCAAAATTAGGAACAATTAAGACCGGGGTTTCAGTGTTTTTCGATAGCAGTTCGAGCATTTTTTGGCTATCTGAATTAATGCCGGTTGTTCCGATTATTACGGGAACCTTGTTTTGCAAGCACACAGAAGCGTTTGTAACAACAGTTCCGGGCGTTGTAAAGTCAATGGCAACATCTATATTTTTTTCAGATAAAGTTTTTTGCAAGTTATCAGAAATCAAAATATTAGTTGCTCCCAGTCCCAGCATTAGTCCGAGGTCTTCATTTACTCTGGAAACATCTACGCCCGCTACGGGTCTGTAGTCAGTATGTGAAAAAAGGTAACGGCAAACAGTCTGTCCCATTTTTCCGCAACAGCCTATGATAAGCACGTTTCTTTTTTGCGACATCAGTTATCTCCTTAGACAAATTTTTTAACGCCTGTAGAGCCAAATCCGTTTTTCCCTCTTTCAGAGGCTTTGAGTGCAGAGTTTTTTACAAATTCAACATCCAATACTTTTGCAAAAACCATCTGAGCTATTCTCATTCCCGGTTCGACTGTAAAATCGTAGCTGCCATGGTTAATAAGCAAAACACATATTTCTCCGCGATAGTCGCTGTCAATTGTTCCGGGAGAGTTGAGGACAGTTACGCCATATTTCGCTGCTAATCCGGATCTTGGTCTTATTTGTGCTTCTAGGCCAAGCGGCATTTCTATATGCAGGCCGGTAGGAACCTTCGCGTAACACCCCGGCCCTATGACTAAATGCTCACTTGCGCATATATCATAGCCGGAAGAACCCGGAGTTCCTTTGACGGGCAAAAAAACTCCGGGTTGATTATCAAGTAGAATACTGACGGTGTAAGCTGTTTCAGGCATTGGCTGAATTAACTTTGACGTTTGTGTTGTTTTCGATTTTTTTATACTGTTCAATTGCTTCAGCTAAGGTAAGCATGGCAATGCGCAGTTTTTCGACTTCAAGCACATAACTGATTCTGATTTCATTTTTGCCTCTTCCCGGGTTAGCATAGAAACCTGCTGCAGGAGCTACAAGAACAGAATTGTTGTTGTGAGAAAAATCGGTTAAAAGCCATTTTGCAAAGTTTTCTGCATCGTTAATCGGAAGTTTTGCTATTACGTAAAAAGCTCCCTTAGGCACTTTGCATACAACTCCCGGTATTTGGTCAAGGCCATTCATTACAGTGTCGCGTCTGCGCTGATATTCTTGAAGAATTGGCTCAAAATAGGAAGGATCCATTTCAATGCCGGCTTTTGCGCCCCATTGCTCAATAGTTGGAGAGCTCAATCTGGCTTGTGCAAACTTCAAACAAGCTGCCATAACTTCTTTATTTTTGCTCGCAACTAAACCTATGCGTGCTCCGCAGGCTGAATAGCGTTTAGAAATGCTGTCTATAAGAATTCCGTTTTCTTTCATTCCTTCGATTTGCAGTATAGAGGTGTGCTGCAATCCGTCATAAGTGAATTCTCTGTAAACTTCGTCTGCAATTACGTAAAGATTATGCTTTTTAGCAACAGCAGCAAGTTCTTCTAATGAATCGCGTGTGTAAACTGTTCCGGTGGGGTTGTTCGGGTTACAAATAAGAATAGCTCTGGTTTTATTTGTAATAACCTTTTCAATTTCATCTGCTGAGGGAAGTTGGAAACCGTCTTCAGCATAGGTCGTAACCGCTTTTAGTTTAACGCCGGTTTCGAAAGCAATGCCGTTATAATTGGTGTAAAAAGGTTCAAATACGATTACTTCGTCTCCGATGTCGCAAATAGAAAGAAAAGCAAAGAAAATTGCTTCACTTCCGCCGGTAGTTACAACTATATCTTCTGCTCCGATGTCAATGTTATTCGCTTTATAATACTTGCCAAAAGCTTCGGTTAAATAGTCTTCGCCTTGTGATGGACTATAAGCAAGAACTTTTTGAGGAAAGCTTCTCATAGCGTCCATTATCGGGGTTGGAGTTGGTATGTCCGGCTGTCCTATGTTAAGCGGGAATACATTAATGCCTTTTTTGCGAGCAATGTTAGCGAACGGAATAAGTTTGCGAATTGGAGAAGCCTGCATTTCACAGGCTCTAACAGAAGTTCTCATAATCGATTTCCTTTCGAGCGATAATTCTCTTAATTGTCTTAGCAATTTACCCGTTTTTTGCCCTTTTTTCAACGTATTTAGTAAAATTTAATGCTATATTATAAAAATAGTATAGCGAAAGAAACGGGTACTTTAGTTGTGAAAAATAAAATTATTGCTGCACTTCTTTCAAAAGTTGTTTCTTCTGCCGTCTATAATTCGGCAGTAAAATATATGTCCGGTTCGGACAATGAAGATACTGATTTAAAGAAGTTGATTAGAAGGGCTGAACAGGGAGAGTTATCAGCTCAGCAGTTATTGGGCGACATGTATTATTCCGGTGATAATGTCGAAAAAGACTATGCCCAGGCATGTAAGTGGTATAAGCTTGCCGCCGATCAAGGTAATTGTCAGGCTCAGGCTACATTAGCTGATATGTATTATCAAGGTGAAGGTGTTAGGCAAGATCAAACTATAGCTTTAAACCTATACGAAGCGGCAGCTAATCAAGGTGATATGCGCGCTCAATATATGGTGGGTAATATGTATTTAAAAGGCATTGGAACTCCTAAAGATCCTGCCAAAGCTTTTATTTGGTTTGAAAAGTCTGCTAATCAAGGAGCGACACCCGCAGAATACAGTTTGGGATACATGTATCACAGCGGTGAAGGAGTGGTTAAAGATTATGAGCAGGCACATAAATGGCTAAAAAAAGCTGCTGATAAAGATGACAGTGCTGCCCAATACACTTTGGGGGTAATGTATTATCATGGCCAGGGAGTAGAAGTAGATTATAAAAAAGCATTTATGTTGTTTTATAAGGCAGCAGGGCATGGAGATGCTGATGCAATGCATGATTTGGCTACTATGTATCTGAACGGGGAAGGTACGATGAAAAATCAAGCTAATGGTCTCAGATGGCATAAAAAAGCAGCAGAACATTCTAATACTTCTTCCCAATATTATCTTGGACTTAAATATTTTTACGGCGAGGGTGTTGAGAAAGATAGTAAGCAAGCTTTAATGTGGTTTGAAAAGGCTGCTAATCTTGGTAATGCAGAAGCGCAAGGGATGGTTGGTTCAATCTATTATTTGGGTCGGGCGGGTGTTATGAATTTTAAATTAGCACACGAATGGTTTGAAAAGGGTGCTAAGCAAGATGACCCTAATGCTTTAGTTGGCTTAGCCTCTATGTATTACGAAGATGTCTATCTTGTAAGAGATTATACTAAAGCCTTTGAATATTTCATCAGAGCAGCAAGACAAAATGCTGCCCCTGCGCAATATAGAGTGGGTTATATGCTGTATTACGGACAGGGAGTTGAGCAGGATTTTTATCAAGCATTTGAATGGCTTAATAAGGCAGCAATCCAAGAAGAGGATCGAGCGTATGTCTTATTGGGAACCATGTATTTTAGGGGTGATGGAGTCAGACAAGACTACAATAAGGCTTTTGAATGGTATGAAAAAGCTGCATACAGTTCAGACGCGGTTGGACAAGTGAAATTAGCGCAAATGTATGTGAAAGGTCACGGTTGCGAAAAAAGTAATGTAAAAGCTTATCAGTGGTTTAATCGTGCCTCACTTCTTGACAGCGCTGCTGCTGTCTTCGAATTAGACGTGTTAGTTAAAGAAATGACCGATGATGAGTTAAAAGAAGTCGGTTTAAAAAAATAATCCAATCTTTGCTAATGTTTTAGTAGCTATTTACCGAAATTAGGACTTGATGAAAAATATTCGATACATAGCTATAGTTATATCTTTATTCGTGCTATTTGCCCATTTGGGCTGTATGAGCACTAAAGTTGCCTCACCCGGTGCAATTTCCGGAACGATAACCGATATTGCAGGGAACCTTTTAAGCGGGGTTACCGTTTCGAGCACAGAAGCTGAAACGGTTTCTGACGTGTACGGCAAATGGACGTTAAAGTCGTTAAAACCGCAAATAACCGAAGTTGTGGCCAAACACGAAAAATATCAGAGTCAATCTCTTACAGTTGAAGTCGTTAGCGGCCTTACGATAGAAAACGTAAACTTTGTTATGGCGGCCGACGGAGAGCTGAATACTATTTTTGTTAACTCGTTAACTTCAACAAAGGTTAAAGTTACATTTAACTCAAAATATTCTTCTAATGGCTATATTGAATACGGTACCGGTGGTATCTTAGATCTGAAAACCCCGGAAGAACCAATTGCTAAATATTCTCATGAGTTCGAAATAAGCAATTTGGTGCCCGCAACGACATACAGATTTAGGTGCGCAATAGTTGATGAATACGGCAGAACAGTTAAATCAGAAATGCGCACTTTCACAACAAATTATACGGCCAGACCTAATCCCCCGGCTAACTTAACTGTAAACAAAATGGCTAATTCATCTGCTGTTCAGCTTACCTGGGACGGCAATACTGATACTGATTTTTCCGGATACAACGTTTATAGGGCTTCAAGCAAACAAGGGCCTTTTACAAAAGTTAACTCAGTGCCGGTTCCGCAAAGCAGCTTTGGCGATAGCGGATTAGAGCCCGGAACAAAGTATTATTACAAGGTAACCAAATTGTCCGGCGGCGGCGATGAGTCGACTTTTTCGTCTGTAGATTCAATTTTAATGCCCGGTTATTTAACTAAAAATACCGTGTGGACCGAGGCTGAATCGCCCTACATCTTGACCGGTGATTTGATGATTGCTCCAAATTCGAGTCTTGTGATAGATCAGGGAGCAATTGTAAAAGTTGAAGAATATGACCTATGGGATAACGATGCAGAAATAGGAAAAGACCTCATAGAAATAAGTGTTTATGGAACATTAATGGTTCAAGGCACTTCTTTGGCGCCGGTTTCTATTGTCTCAAACGCAGCAATTCTGAATAAAGGCAGTTGGGACGGCATAGTATTCAAACAAAATTCAGATTTAAGTGCTTCTATAATTAAAGGGCTACATCTTCATAATGCCGTTAATGGGTTGTTTGGGGAAGCCGGTGGCCCGATTGTTAGAGACTCCGGTTTTTATAGTTGTCTTGAAAACGGTATCAAATACCTTGCAGGCGATGAAAATGTAATGATTAGAAACGTTACGGCCGATAGTTGTGCAGTCGGAATAACTGTTTCAGAGTATTCTGCCGGTCGCGTTCAAATATTTGACAGTAATATAAAGAATTGTTTTGATGGCATAGTCTGTAAAAATAATATAACTGCAGAAATTGAAAATAATAAAATTTACAGATCTGCAAATATCGGCATAAATGTTGGTAATTTAAATGCTGCATCAAAAGTAAGACTTAATACAATCGGGTGGGGCGCTTCAGGTATCGGTATCCTTTGCGAAGGCAAAGATGAAGTCAGAAGAAACACAGTTCACGCAAACATATGTATTGAGGCTTTAGAAAGCTGCTCCGGTATTTTCAGAAGCAATCTTTTGTTGGCTGACAATAAAAAGAATAGCATAGGTTTTTTATATAATGCTTCGAAAGCCTACAGCAGTGCAGCTGTGACAGAGCCGATGACAATAGAATATAATGCAATTTGGGATGTCACAACTGCGGCAAAAAAATATGCTAATGCCTTTGACGGTTCTGCTTTGGCCGGGTATTCGAACGATTTATATTTCTCTGACATGTTGGTCGGACCGGGTTTGCAAGGCGGTAACCCGTTTACGCCCGCCGCCGATATGAACTTTATATATACTCCTGCTGTCGGAAGTGTTTTATTTGGCAGCGGTTATGATTACGACACGATCGGTGCGGAAAATGTTCCAAATTGATTTCATAAAAATTAAACAAAATATTGCGCCGGTATTTATACCGGTTATTTTGCTTTTTTTTGTTATTTTTATGGGATGCGGCATGAGAGCTTCAAACAGCGGCGGCATAATTGGTCGAGTCGTTGATTCTGAAGGTCGTGTAATTGTTAATGCAAAAGTTGTGTCTATTTTTGATGAAACGCAAGTTTCTTATTCTAATTTAAGCGGTGCTTTTGAACTGACAGAATTGCCGGCAGGTCGCCACAATATTGCGATTAACCACCCGGATTATAACTTAGAACAATATTTTGCTGAAGTTACAGCAGGAAAAGTAACCGACTTAGGTATGGTAAAGTTAAGTAGCATTACTTTATCAGACAAGATCAGCGATGTTAAATCTGAATACATAGCATCTTCTTCTGCTCTTATAACCTGGAAAACAGATAAAGAACGAATTTGCACAGTTATTTACGGCATAGACTATAATGATTACACAAAATCCTCTAGAGAAATTAGAGCGTCAAAAGATCATGAATTGATATTAACCGACCTAATACCTGAAACTTTATATCACTTCAGGGTTCAGTTTGAAGATGAAAGCGGAAGCAAGTTTTATTCATATGATTATTCTTTTTTAACAGGTGAAGCTGATGTGCCTATGAAACCGTCTTATGTTGAGACGAAACCAATTAATCAGATGAATCAAATTACAGTTGCATGGAATGCCCCGATTTCGGGAAAATCAGTAACCGGTTACAACATATATAGAAGACATAAATTGGTTAAAAGAGCTGAATTAAGTGATTGGATAAAACTTAATGAAGCTCCAATTGATGCAAAAACCTTTGAGTTTACTGATGTTACGGTTGAATCCGGAAAATTTTACAGATATGGTGTAACCGCAATAAATCAGTTTGGTGTAGATTCAGAAAAAGAAGTCACCGATATGGTTTTTGCAACCGGGGTTATAAATGAAGAAACCATTTTAACCGCAGACGATTCGCCTATTGAGCTTCATGCTGATTTAATCGTAGCTGCCGGCATAAATTTATTAATAGAAGCCGGAACAGAAATTTTGATTGGTGAAAAAGACTCGAATGCTTCAGGGTTAGATGAAGATAGGGTTGAGTTGCTGGTTTATGGGCAGTTAACAGTTGACGGAACCGCAGAAAAACCGGTTGTTTTCGCGCCACTAAGCGGCTCCGGAAGACGCGATCATTGGGCAGGCATTAGTATTGTAACCGATTCTCAGTTGGTTTCACGAATCTCTCATACTTCTCTTTTTGGCTGTGTTGGCTATGCATTAGATATAAAGGCTAAGGAAGTTTCGGTAAATAACCTTTCTATTGCTTATTCAAGCGGCGGTTTAAGTCTAAATGGAGTCAGAAGCGTGCTCGATTTAAATAATTGCAGCTTTTCTGAAATTGCATCTGTGGCTGTAAACATAACAGATTGCTATCGGGTAAGTTTAGTAAATTCTGTTATAAAGGATGCGGCAATAGGTGTTATTAGTTTTAATACGAATGCTAATAATCAGACGGTTATACGGAATACAGATATTTACGTCTCTGAATTGGGTATAAAAGCTTTGTTTGGCAAGGGAATTATTGCTAACACCTTGGTAGTTTGTAAAGAAGGCACCGGAATATTGTGTGAAAATGCTTTAAGTTCATCAGGAAATTACATAGACCACGTTACAATCGATGCATTGAACGGTATTGATATAGACAGCGGCAATTTTACGGTAAGCAATAATATAATTGCCAACACAGTAGCGGTTGGAAATACCGGAATAGTTAACAGAACAAGCGAAAATCCTATTTATAATTTCAATAATGTGGTTGGTTTTAATAATTTATATCAAAATTGCCAAAAAGGGGCAAATAGCGTTAGTTTTGTGCCGAATTTTGTGGGCGGTAACCCATATGATTACAATTTATCACCTACATCTATGCTCATATTTGCTGATGAATATCAGAAAGAACTTGGTAGATACGGAGTTTCAAGATACTAGGAAAGATTATGCATAAAAAGGTTTTTAAAATATTATTCATATTAACTCATACGTGGGTTCTATTGAATCTTCTTGGTTGTACTGAGAAGGTTTTACCCTTAAAAAAAGGTGCTGTTTCGGGAAGAGTTTATGATGAAAACAATCTTTCGGTCAGCGGTGCATTTATAACTTCTCATCGCTCTATGTTAAAGGCTGAAACTGATAGCAACGGCAGATTTAGTTTTACTTCTCTTGATGTCGGGTCTCATAATTTTACCGTTGAAAGGGACGGGTATTATTTAGGTTCGGCGACTACTACAATCGTTTCGGGCGAGTCGATTGAAAACTTTGACATAAAAGTTGAAGCTTATGAAAAAATGATCGAACACAACGTGTCATTAAGGGAGATGACACGCGCAGTGATTGATGTGAAATGCTTTGAGCCGATGTCGCTGGTTGTTGCATACAGCGAAAATTTCGGGCAGCGAATTCAAGAAGAACCCACCGAATTTGCTTTTTCCCATAGAATTGAATTGAAAAACTTGTATTCAGGCTCAGACTATGCCTATTTCATCACCGGAACAACCAAAGACGGCAGATCTTTCATTGCTTCTGACGGTTTATTTAGAACTATTGCTTCGGGAGATATTTCAGGTGCGCCTGAAGCTCCGGCTGTTGTAAATGCGCAGCAGGGTCAGGAAGGCCCGCTGATAAGTTGGAGCTATGTTGGAGCCGAGCCTTTAAGCGGGTTTAGGTTATATCGTGCAACAGATGATTCAGCGCTAGTCTTATATAAAGATGAGTCAGAAATATTTGGAAACGAAAGTTTTGTAACAGATTTAAACGCAACACCGGGAAAAAATTACAGATATGCGGTGGCATCTGTTGACTTAGACGGGAATTCATCTGTGCTCAGCGAGCCTGTTAAAATTGTGCCTGGCGGAATTCTTACAGAAAATGTTACTTGGAGAGCTGCACAAAGCCCTATTCATATTGACGGAGACATTATTATTCCCGAAAGGCTCTCTTTGGTAATTGAACCGGGTGTAACGGTAACCTTCAATAACAAAGATAATAAGAAGGGCGGCTACAATAACTTGCTTTGCGAGCTGCTTGTAGAGGGCTGCTTATTTGCCGAAGGAACAGTAGACTTGCCAATAAGATTCGTTTCCGCTGCTTCACTTCCGACTCGTAAAGATTGGGCCGGCATAAGAATTGTTAATTCAGAAAATACTATTGACAGCGTTCTCAAAAATGTTGTTGTATCAGGAGCCGAATTTGGCATCGAGCTTTATGAAATGGCTGCTACATTAGAAAACGTGTCTGTCCGTTACTGCGACGTCGGACTGAAACTTAACAAATCAGAATCAGTCACTGTAAGCGGTTTGTATGCTGAAGAATGCAATTTTGGATTCTATGCCGTAAATACCAAGTCATCTGCTTTATACAATTATGAAGCTTTAAAGTGCTCTACAGCAATCAAGTTGGCTTCAAACAGAGACTTTACAATTAATCGATTTGATGTGCGCAAGGTTTATAACCGAGGCATTGAAGTTGTAGATATTGAAAACACATTAATCACAAACGGCATTATTCAATCTGACGAAACCGGACTTGAGATTGGCAGTCCATCGGGAGTTTACCGCAATCTCACCATTGACGCTCTTAATGGAATTGTTGTAAATGGAGTAAATGCGCCCGTAATAAAAAATAATATTGTTGTTAACTTAAATAAGTCCGGCAGGGGTTATGGCATTGAAGACAAGTCCTTAGGCCATTCGTATCCTTACAATAATATCTACGGGTTTGCACAAGCATCATTTAACTGTGACCAAAGCGGTGCACCAATTCAAAATGTAAACCCGTTATTTGTGGGCGGCAGCTCGAATAATTTTGATTACCATCTTAAGCCCGAATCGCTATTGCTTTATTCTGCCGATGACGGCAGTGAGTTAGGGGTGTATGGAGGCAATTAAGAATGTATGGGGAAATAGACCTGCATGGTTTAACATGGGTCGAAGCCGTTGAGACATTTGTTAGTTTTTACAATAATCGCGTGAAAAACGGCAATAAATCAGAGATTGTAGTAATTCACGGTTATGGCTCAAGCGGAAAAGGCGGCGTTTTAAGAGAAAGATTCAGAAGCTTTTTCACACGCAACTATAATTCCCTCGATTATATGTCCGGAGAAAATCATTTTTCAAAAAATCCGGGGCAAACTATTGTTTATCCTAAAAAGCCTTTGCTTGAACTTTCAGAAATGCTTAGCGAAGAGATACTAAACTTTTGTATTGTTCCGAAAAGTGTTTCAAAAATATGTGGTAAATTCAGACGCCACGGCGACGCTAAAGTTTTATTGGCAATTCGTGAATTAGAAAGAAGTAAAGCTCTTGAAGTAATTTCAAAAGGTGCTTTAAAACAATACAAAAGTGTATTGTGAACTGATTATTTTTTAATTGCGAATCAGTTAAAAGATTAAATAGAATGTTGCAATATTTCGGCATTTAATGGATAATTACCCTGAATCATGTCTGGAGGCAGAAAACTTGAAAAAATATTTGAAAATATTGCCGGTGTTTATTATGTGTGCAGTATTGCCGGTCATTATTGCCAACGCCGCAATTATAACTACAACCGATGGAACAACAACTGAAATTACGAATATAAATTATAAAGAAAATACTTTAAAGGGTATTGTTAAAGACAATGCACAGCCTCAAGAAACTATTTTTGGCAGAGACCGCATTAAAAGCATAAGTTTTTCGGGTAAAAAGCAGGATAAAAAAATAGAAAACTCTGATTCTGGTGATTTGCAGTTTTACATGGAAAAAGCAGAAAAAATGTTGCAAATACATCCTGATGCTACATATTTAGTTGTTCACGAAGAAGCTAATTATGTTCATAGAGCCGATGGCACTAACATCTCAAGATTTAGAAATGTTGTCTATGTCGCAAAAGAAGAGGCTTTGTGGAACGCTCATCAAAGCATTAGTTTTGACCCGGACAGAGAAAGCGTAAAAGTAATTCACGCACGTTCATACGGCCCAGATAAAAGTGTTAATGACCTTAAAGAAACTGAAATTAAAATTGAAAAGGCAACATCAGGTAGCGTTTATTTTAGTAAAGAAAAGGTAATGAGCTTTACTATTCCAGAAGTCACGGTGGGGCATTTGGTTGATTGCAGTTATGAAGTTGAAGAATTTAATCCTTTTGACAAGAACTTGTTTCAAGGCAGAAACTATTTTAAATGGGCGGCCCCCGTTGGGACTTCTCTTTTAAGGGTCAGTGTGCCAACAGGAAAGCAACTTTATTATATCAGCAAAAATGCTCCGGCAGATTTTGAACCCGAGATTATTGAGGCGATAGATACCGAAGTATATACTTGGAAAATGTCTGACCTTGACCCGCTTATCAGTGAGCCTTATATGCCATCTTATCGCGACGTGGTTCCCTGTGTTTATTTTAGTTTGCACAAAGACTATGAATATATGAACAACAAGCTGAGACCAATGTTTGAAAAGAGATTTCAGCTTACAGATGCCGTGAAGCAAAAGGTTGATGAGCTAACGAAGGGCGCAAAAGACATTGTAGAAAAGATCTCTAGATTGTATTTGTTTTGCCAAAAAGAAATCAGATATATCTCTATAAAATCAAACTTAGCTAGCAATCAGGTTGGTCATCCGGCTGAAGAAACTCTGAAAAACAGATACGGAGACTGCACTGACAAAGGTATGTTGCTTGCAACAATGCTTAAACATATTGGAGTAGAAGCGTATCCGGTTGTTATAAGAACAAACAATGCCGGAAAAGCAATCAGAGATATCGCTATTTTTGATGACAATCATTGTATTACCGAAATACATTTAGACGGAAGAGTGTTTTATTTAGACTCTACGGCAACAGATTACAGATACCCTTACTTCAGATCTGACGACCATGATACAGTTGCAAAAAATGCAATGCTTGGAACTGTTAGAAATGTGCCTTTACCGCCACCTGAAGATAATGCTGTTATAACAAAAAGAAAAATTGTTGTGATGCCTGATGGAACTACCGAAATTGAAATTAAAAGCACGCAAAATGGCTCTGCCGAATCGGGTATGAGGGGTTTTACGCGAAGTTTAAAGCCGGAAGAATACGAAAAAAGTCTCAGGTCTTCCATTGCTGCCTTAACAGCAGATTACGAATTGCATATCGCGACTTTTACAGACCCCTTGGATTTTAACACACAATTCAAGACCCACACCAAATATACATTAAATAGATATGCTCCTAAGTCCGGTAAGTATATGATTTTTGCTGTTCCAAATTTCGAAATGCGCTTTGCTGAAGTTAGCTTAGAAAAGCGAAAATTTGATATAGAATACAGAACTTCTGCTTTACGCACAGAACATATAGATATTAAGTTGCCGGAGGGTTATATAGTTAAATATTTGCCTCCGGCATTAAGGGTTCAAAGTCCATATATTGAATTTGAAATAATTTACGATCAACAGGGCGAAGATATAGAAATTACTCGAAAACTTGCTATTTTAAAGCGAACTGTGCCCGTTGAGGATTATGACTCTTACAAAAAAGACCTTGAAAAAATAGCTTTTTCAGGTAAACAAAAAATCTTTCTTGAAGAAGTCGCCGTAAACGAAAAGTCTGACGGAGGTGACTTATGATAAAGCTTTCAATAAAAAGAACAATTCAAAATATACTCGCCATTAGCTTTGTGTTAGCCTCATTTGCACTAATGCCCGTAAATGCAGATGTGTTGTTTTTTAATGATGGCGAAGAAATAGTGGGCAGTTTAAAAGAAATAACTAATAGTAAAATTGTTTTTGAAGATGTTGACAAGGTAATTAAAACTTATGATGAAGAGCAAGTCTCATCAGTTCTTATTTCGAAAATAAGAAAGGGAGATGAAATCAGCAAGGTTGATGAACTGACTGATCCCGTGGCAATAGGCATTCTTCAGGCTCAACCTGATTCTTCTGTCTTTAAAGACGCTCAATATGCTACTTTGTGTCGTTTAACAGATGTTGAATATATTGATGAATCGACCGTTAAAATAACCACCCGAGAAATAGTTAAGATTTTGAAAGAACAAGGCCTAGACATGGCAAATCAGTCTTTCTATTATTACATAGAAAGAGAAAAAGCCGAATTAGATTTTGCTCACACCTATTCGCCCGATAAAAAAGTTTATCACATTACTGACGATGCTATTTCTCACGAAGCATTGCGAATATCTACTCCCGAATACGATAAAATAAAAAAAATGAAAATGGCTTTGAAAAAAGTCGATTTAGGGAGTGTTATTGATTACAGCTTTAGCAGAACTATAACAGGTATTTCTGAAACCTCTCCTTTTTCGCTAACATTCATTTTTGGCGAAAGAGAACCGGTTATGCACGAAGAGCTGTCTTTGACGTTTCCTGAAAACATGAAATTATCGCGCGTTAACTCTCAATGGGACCAATCAGCGGCGCCAAAATTTTACGAAAAAACCGAAAATGGAAAAACCAACTGGAAATGGATTTATGCTGATCCCGATGGTTATGTCGGTGAACAATCAATGTTGCCGCGCACACGTATTTTCCCGACTTTGACCATATATAAGGGCTATCCTTGGAATGAAACTGCAAAAATATTGGCTGAAGGCTACGAAAAATCTCGCCCTGACAATGATTTGTTAGAAGGCTTTATCGAGAGATGTAATCTTTCTGCTGCGAAAACAAAATACGAAAAGGCATGCAAAATATACGAAGCCATAAACAAAGACATTCGAGATGTGAGCATGGGGCCGCAAAACATGGGAAGCTATCTGCCCTTGTCATCGAATATTACCTTGACAAAAAAGTATGCTAATTTGCAGGGAATCCTGGCTTTGATGCATTTTGCATTTGAAAAGGCCGGAATAGAGTCTTATCCGGGGTTTGCCGGTTCAAAAAGAAACCGTGTGACCGTTAAAGAAAACCCGAATCTTGAGCTGGCTGTTAATCCGGTTCTTAAGGTCATTATTGACAATAAGGCGTTTTATACTAACGGTGGGTCTTCTTACTTGCCTTTTGGCTACTTGGTAACTGATTTACAGGGCGCTGATGCAGTTTTCTTTGACATAAAGAAAGGCGAATCTTTTTTAGAAACTTTGCCTCAACAAACCTTTGACTGGAACAGAGAAACAAAAAATATATATGTTAAATTGCTTGATAATGGCACAATGGAAGTTAAGCAAACCACAATGGCAAAGGGACCATACGAATCGGCATGCAGAAAAATTAAAAGTCTAAAAGATAAAGAAAAACAAAATTATGCTGAAAAGTGGGTTAAAAGTATACACTCTAACGCAATATTAGAAAGCTTTGGGCACTCTGACCTAGAAGACCTAAATGCACCTGTTGTTTTAAATCTATGTTATACAATTCCAAATGCAGCGCAGATGGCTTCTGATAAAATTATGACTTTTACAAATCTTTGGACTAATTACAGCTCTTCTTCGGCGAGCTTAGAAAAACGCAAGTTCCCGATGAGCTATTGGGCAACAGAAGATGTGCGCAAGACCATTGTTTTTGATTTGCCGGAAGGCTTTGAATGGGTTAAATGGGGTAAACAATATCAGCATATTTCACCCGAGTTTAAGTTTGCTTCAAACTTTTATGCAATCGGCAGGCAGCTTATTTATTCAGAAGAATTTACAGCTACCGTAGACGAACTTTTGAGCGATGAAGCTTACCAAAATTACAGAAACTGTTTGCTTACCATGGCTGAACTTGGAAACCAGTGGATTATAATTGAAAAAACAGAGAAGCTGGCAAAAAGCGAAGAAGTTGAGAAAACAGAAGAAACAGTAAAATCAGAAGAAGACACTCAGGTTTTGCCTGACGGAGAAACAGAAGAAGGTGACACCCTGTAATATGGGGGCTGCTATATTCCTAATTCTGCTTTTGCCTTTTGTATATTTTTATGATGAAGCTTTAGCTGTATTTTGTCTTGAGCTGTTTTCAGGAGTATATTTTCTTTCCGGCTTTTTTAATAAAAATGGTAAGCCTTTTGGCAAGCAAAAGGCTTTGCTTGCCGTAATTTTATTTGCATGGCTGTTCACAGTATTTAGAAGTGTTTTTATTTCAGTGTCGCCGGATTCTTCGTTTCCTGTATTTATAAAATTGTCAGCACTGATAATGATTGCTTTTGGATTATCTGTAAGGTTTGAATCCTTTTATAAAGATACTGTTAATGCGATATTTGTCTCTTCTGCGGTTGCAGGTTTCATACATGGTGTTATTGCTTTATTTGAGTATGTAGAAGCCCCACAAATACCGCCAACCTGGCTTGATCCTTCGGCAAAAGAGATTTTTCGAACTAGGTGTGCGGGGATTTTTACCGACCCGAATATTTTTGCATCATTTTTATCAGTGATGTTTATTTTTACGTTAGGTTATATTTTTGTAGCCGAATCGAAAAATAATAAAAATGCTGGTGCTTTATCAGCTTTATTATGCGGGTTAGCTATTCTGACAACTTTAAGCCGAGGTGCTTGGATATCTTTGGGAGCAGGTTTATTTACAGGTATTGTTTATATAATGATGCAAAAGCCTAGAGATAGAGAGGCATTAAAATATCCTGGGCGTTTGATTTATATTTTAACAGCAATTCTTTTGTTCATATTTCTTGTGGGGCCATTTAAATATCGTTTTATATCTATTGCCAAGCCTTCAGATATGACATTTGCGCAAAGAACACTTATAAACAAAGCTTTTGTTAAGCATATGGGTGATTTTCCGATAGTTGGGCATGGCTTACATACTTTCAATCAAGTTTATCCTCGATATCGCATTGTCGGGGGCGATTATCCGATGAATGCGCATAACGAATTTTTGCATAGCCTGCTTGAAACCGGTTTTTTATCTTCAATTTTGTTATTTTTGTTATGTTGTTACATTTTTAAAAGCTTACATTTATTGAGAAAAACCGAAAATATTGCTTTACCTTTTTTTATTGCCGCTTTTATCTCTCTTTTTGTTCAAAATTTGTCAGGTTTTTCTTCGCGAATTTTGCCGACTGCTGCGCTATTTTCGATTGTTTACGCTTATGTTTATGCATCAAAATATAAAACTTCGAACGTAGATAAAAAAATAGGCTTTATGGCAAAATCGGCCGTTATGACCTTTGTAATTATGTATCTCTCTGTAAGTGGATACATCTATTATATTCAAAAACAAATCGCTGATTCTACGTATTTATTAAAACAGAATAAAATAGAAAAGAGCATAGAAAAACTGGAACAAGTTTCAAAAATTTCTTGGCGCAATTCTTTTGTTGCTTCGTTATTGGGGCAACTTTATATGATAAAGAACAATCGTGCAAAAGCCATTGAAATGTATGAATATGCGGCTAAAATTAACCCATCAGAAGCATCATTTTATGAGTCTCTAGCAGTTTTGAATGCACCGACTGATGTAGAAAAATCTAACAAAATGTATGAAACTGCTTTGAAATTAGACCCGGCATCAGAAAATTACAGACTAAGATATGCACAGTTTTTATTGTCGCAAAATAAAAAAGAAAAGGCAAAAAAAATATTAGAGAAAGGCCTAGAGTTCTCTCCAGGCTTTCACGAGGTTTACACCGGTTTTCTTAAAATTGAAAGCATTTTGAATAATTTATAGAATTTTTTTTGCCTTAATTTATCAATATTATTACTTAATTGGCAGAGAATGCCGATACGCATGTTGAATAATATGTTAAAACAAATTATAACTTTAATAATATTGGTTATCATTGTGCTCCCGAGCCCGTTAAAGGCTTCAATGGACGGGATGCTTGACAGCACCCTTTCACGTTCATTGTCTCAAATGGAATCTTTGTATGCCTCAGGAAAATGGGATGAGGCCATGGAACTTGGAAGAGGCATAATTAAAGACGCGCCCAAAAATCATCCGGTTTCAAACAGAGCTCAGGACATAATAATTCTTTCTATTGACGGTAAAAATCGTGAAATTTTGTTGAACAAAAAGCGCGAAGCTACCCGAAAACAGCAAGAGGCCTCACAGAGCCTGGCGACAGAAGGCAATAAACTTCTTGTTGAAAAGAATTATAAAGGCGCGGCTGAAAAGCTCTTAGCTGCGGTAAAACTTAATTCCGGAGATGCACAAACCTATTTTTTATTGGGTTATTCATTTTTAAAAGCCGGCGACAAAAAACAAGCATACAATGGTTTTAATAGATGCTTGGCTATTAATCCGAATCATTCTCGCGCATTATTTCATATTGCCGGTTTAAGTTATGAAATTGAAAAGGGCGAAGAGGCCGAAAAATATACGGCTCAGCTAATTAAAATAATTGAAGCAAAGCTTGCGGAATATAAGAGCGTTTTTCAGAGTCAAAGAAAAGGTAAGCTCAACGATAAAGCAGTTGAAACTGCACGAAAAATGACTTCACTTAAGTCAAATTTGGCACAGGCAGCTTATATGAACGGTATGCTGGCTCAAAAGCGAAAAGATTATAAAGTTGCTGCAAAAGCATTTGAAAAGGTAGTCAAACTGCAGCCTAATTCTGCTGAGGCCTGGTATAGACTAGGCATAAACCTTATGCAGAATAAACTCTATCATCAAGCTACTTTAGCTCTTGAACAGGCTGTATTTATAAGGGAATCAACTTTAAAAGAACTTTCTGGTGATGCAAAGCGCCTATTAGACGAAGGTTTGACTGATGAAGCAGTCGATGCAGAGATAAAAACGCGAAAAATCAAGGACCAGATGGCTAATTCCCTTTATATGCTTGCAGTTGCGAATGGACGAAAAAAAGAGAGCGCATCTGCGCTTAGAAACATTGAAAAGGCACTGGATATTAAACCTGATTTTTTGCAGGGCAAATACACTAAGGCTGTTTTACTGGCAGAAAATAGTATGCTCGACGAGGCTCTTGAAGAAATGCGGGATGTTTTGAAGCAATGTGCTCCAAACAGTAAAGAAGCACGAAAATCAATACAAATGATTACATCACTGATGAATCAGATTGCTAAGAGAGATAACCCGGTTGATATGGCTATTGCGGCACGGCCTCAAAAGACATTAGAAGTGAACGAGTATGTAAAAGATATGCCCGGCTTGGGTGGTAAGGCTACTGAAGCTGTTTTAGAAGAAATTTTTCCGAAGTTGAGAGAAGTTAAAAAGCTCGTTGATATGCGTAATTTTGCTGAAGCATCGCGAAGATTGATTTATTTGCGATCAAGACATCCGGAAGTTGCTGATTTACACGCAATTTTGGCGCATTGTTACAGTGAAATGGGCAGATATAGCGAAGCAGAAAAGAGCTTTAAACAGGCATTGGGACTGCAGCCTAGCCACAGTGAGGCCATGAATGGCATCGCAAGTATTTGGGCTAATCGCGGAGAAAATCTGGATAAGGCTTTGGAATATTCTGAAGCAGCGGTTAACGCAGAGGGAATGCGAGCAGAATTTTGGCACACTCATGGCTGGGTTTTATTTAAGAAGGGCGAAGTTCGCAAGTCTATTGAGTCGTTTAAAAAGGCATTGGGCATCAAGCCTAATTATATGATTGCGCGCTACAACCTTGGATTGGCGTTTTATTTGGTAAAAGGTTATGGTGCGGCTATTGATGCTTTTGAAGCAGTTTTGGCGTTGAACCCGAGTCATCAAAAAGCCTTGTTGTTTAAATCTATTTGTTTAGCAAAGGCTCAAAAGCCTGATGATGCTTTGGCTTCATTGAAAGTGCTTGAAAAAACTCTTGATGAAAAGTCGACCTTAGCAAAAGTTGTAAAGGACTTTGAAAAGAAGATAAAAGATGCGCTGGCTAAGAATATAGAAATTCCTGTGCCCGAAATTAAGTCGCCGGTTAAAATAGACAGATTGTTGGCTGAGGCAAGGGATTACAGGTCGAAAAATCTTGTAACCAGAGCAAAAGAAATATATTTGGAATGTCAGAGACTTTCTCCTGACAGTTATGAGCCACATTATGAGCTCGGCGAAATGTATGCCGAGTCCGGGTTGCACAAAGCAGCATTAGTGTCATGGGAAAAAGCTGCGGCGCTCAAACCGGATAATTTTGATGTGTTGATGAATATGGGTAAAATGCAGCACAAAATAGGACAGTTTGCGAAGGCGCGGGCAAGTTTTGAAAGCGCTATGAAGGTAAATGCAAAGAATGCAGAGCCTGTGTATTACTTGGGCATGCTGGCTTATGAAGAGAAAAACTTTGAAACAGCAAAAGTATTTGCGAGCGATGCCATAAAACTCAAACCTAATTACTTTAAAGCTATGGCTTTGCTAGGAATGAGCCATGTAAGGTTAGATAATTTAAAAGAAGCTAAGAGCACATATGAAAAACTTTATGCAAAGGCTCCTTCTGATTCATCTATCAAAAGACACGCACGCACAAAAATTTGGGAAATTACGCGCGCTTTAACTCCTGAGAAGTATCCATCTTATGAGAATGCTATGGCTGTCAAATCTGAAATGACAAATAAGGCAGCGATGGTTGACGAAGTAGCGGACGGGCCGAAAATTCAGATTGCCATTTCCCCGAGTGAAGAAGAATTAGTGGCGAAATACGGGAAAAACACGATGACACCTGATGACAAAGAGTGGGTTTTGAGGCAGTTTGAAAGATTTGGAGCAGTAAAAAATCCTACTTTGAGCGGAACATTGCGAAAAGAAGTTACCCCTCAAACATTGACCAGCAACGAAAAGCAATGGGTTGTTAATAAACTGCAAAGCTTTGGAGTTCAGAAGAACAAGTATTCATTGCCGCAAGAGGTAAGCGACAACCAGTATTCGGTTAAAGCGCTTGAAGAAGTGGTAGTAAAAGCTCCTGATAAGTCTGATGAAATGACCAAAAAAGCAATTGAGTCAATGAGTAAAGGTTTTGTGGTGCAGGCAATGGAAGAGTTTAATAAGGCAAAAGAGATTTCGCCGAATAATTTGAATGTATTAACAAACTTAGGGTTTGTAAATACCTTGAGCGGTAATTTTAAGGATGCTTTTGAGGCTTATGCGCAAGCAACCGTAAGTAATCCTGAAAGCAATTTGGCAAAGTTGGGTTTGGGTAACTTATATTGGCTTGGAGGACAGGCTGATAAGGCAGTTGAACAGTGGTCTTTGCTTAAAGATAATTATAAGATAGATGAAGAATTAAGCGTCTTAAAAAAGACTGAGCAAGTATGGAAAAGAATGCTTGAGATTGATCCGCTTGATGTTGATGCGCATTCTAATCTTGGAATCGTATATATGTTCTCTGGCGACCCAAACAAGGCATTAGCAGAGTTTCAAGCGGTAAATAAGCTTGAAAACAACAGGTTTGAGCACGATTATTATAGGGCACAAATGTATGTGCTGTTGTTTACTAAGACTAAGAACAAGATCCATCGAAAAGAGGCTGAAAAAATTCTTGATAGTATAGCCAAAAATACCGAAATTTTCCCGCACTCAGAGAGGTTGAAAAAATTTGTTGCCAGTCTGTGATAAGCATTTTATAAAACTGATCTTGCTTGTGCTTGCAATTGTCGGGTTTGCGGGCAGCTCTTTTGCTCAAGACGCCTATTATAACACTTTCAATGATTATGAAATTTATTCAACAATGGCGCGTTCAAAGGGTTTTAAACCAAAGATAAAGCGCGAAAGCATATTTAAACCGACTCCTGCTACTGCCGTAAATAGCGATGGGCTTATTGGTTTTTTTGTTGGCAACAGCGCAGAGTTAATAGAGCAGGGTGAAATGGTTTTAAGCTCAAGATTTAAATATAATGAGCTGAGCTCTGCATACGGCCGCGCATACAACTCAGCCGAAGAGGGAAGTGTATCTTCTTTTGAAACTTCTCTTACTTGGGTTGGTGATTGGGCAGAATGGTCAGTTACCGTGCCTTTACATAAATGGGATTTGAGTGCACCGCGAACTTATGGCGACTATGCAGAAAGCAATAACGGAATGGGTAACATGAAGTTAGGCTGGAAGGCGACCTATATGCGTGATCACAGCTACTATAGAGGGGCATATGGTATAGTGGCGGCTTTTCCGACAGGTAACCCCGATTCGATGTTACCGGCAGGTGTAAAAGAGGGCGAAGAGTTTAAGCTTTTCGGATGTTTGACCACCAGCGAAACCGATAGAGCAAAGGCCAATATAGAAATGGGTTATATTATCAACAATGAAGATGATGATGAAAGCAGATTCATTTATAATTTTGGTTTAAGTTATGAAGCTACAGAGCATGTATCGCTGATTTCAGAAATATCGGGCGAAGTGCAGGGTGGCGACGATAAAGACACAATGGATCTTATCTTAGGTGCAAGATTTGGAGCCACAGAGAAGATAAAAATTGAACTGGCCTGGTACAGAAATTTGCGAACATACCGTGCATATGGTTGGGACGACAGACTACAAGCCGGATTTTCAATGTGGTGGTAATTTTAAATTTTAGCCGCCGCAAATAAAAGCGTTTTTAACGTGATTTAAAATCGGTGCCGAGCTATTATCAGTCATTGTTATGCCAACAACGTCAAATCTGCAATATCGATTTTCGATAGAGTTGTTTTCTATATAATAACGCGCACATCGTTCCATTTGTCTTCTTTTTCTGGAAGTAATTGTGTCGAGAGGGGTTCCATTTAAGTCATTTTTTTTAGTGCGAACCTCCACGAAAACTATGTCATCGGCATCAGTCATAACTAAATCAATTTCACCGATTTTTTTACCGCTCGTGAAGTCATCAATTCGATAATTAGCGCATACAAGCTTGTAGCCGAGACTTAGTAGGTGTTCTAATGCAAGTTTTTCGCCATATATGCCGAGAGCCGTTTTTGAAATATCGGCCATCAGTTATTTTACTCGTTTTTTTAATTCAAAAATCATATCTTTAGCAACAGACCATTCACGAGAATTTTCGGGCGAATTTGCATATACTTTTTCAAACCTGAGTATTGCCATTTTTCCGGCTTCATTATCTCCTTTGACAAGAAGCAAATCTGTGTATGCATTTGCACTTTTCATGAGGAGTTTAATATTAGATGGATCAACTTTTAAACCCGTTTCGATAACGGCCAAAGCATCGGTAATTCTGCTGTCTCTGCTTAATCTGTCTGCTTCCGCAATAATTTGGTCGACATTCATGCTTTGAATAAGAATATCACTCGGACGAGGCTTGTCGTCCTCAATGGCAGATTTCGTAGCAAGTTCTTTCGCGGCGAGCAAGGCTTCGTGTTCCTTTTGTGCCTTGCGCGCGGCCTCTATCGCAGCCTTTTCAGCTTCATAAGCTGCTAATAGACGTTTTGCTTCATCCACATATTCATTGTTGTTTTTGCCGCTTGAAAGTAAATAGCTATTAAAATCTTTTGACGCTAATTCAAGGTGTCCTGATATATAAATCAGCATTCCTCTGTAAAATAAACCTTCGGGCATGCGATTGGGGCGATCTTTTAAAAACTCGAGTGCAGCCTTAATCAACCCATTTTCAGGTTCAGACAACAAATCACGTTCAGAGGTTATAGCTGTAATATAAAGTTCGATAGCTTTTTCAAGACTATTACTTTCAAAGGCATCCATGGCTTTGTTAAAAATGCTGGCAGCCGCGCCTTTGCGCTTTGTTCGGTGTTGCTTTTTAGCAATTCTATTGTCTTTAACTTGTTGTAATTTAGAAGATATTTTCTCAGGTTTAACTTCAGTTTTTGGCTGAGGCTTAACCGGCTCTTTTTTTACAACTGGTTTAACTGGTTCAGGTATGCGGGAATCAGCTAATAAAATCTGTGCTTCTTCGAAAGTTTGTGAGCTCGTCATTTGTTCTTCGGAACCGGTAAGTATTCTTAGTCTTTGTAGTGCCTGCGAAAAAGAAGGGTTCAACGAAAGAGCTCTGCCGTAGCTTTCTCTTGCTTCTTGCATTCGACCCATTGCTTCATAACATAAACCTTTGTTGTACGGTATCCATGGAGAATCAGGGTCTATTCGTTCAGCTTGTTCATAGCAGTGTAAGCTGTCACGATATTGTCCGGCCTTCTTATAAAGAATACCTAAATTGTTGTATGCGTGAAAGTTATTGGGATCTACTCTTAGCAATGTGAAATAGGCTTCAACAGCCTTTAAAAAATCATTTGCCACACCGTATTCCATTGCAATATTTAGGTGTGATTCGATATCTCTTGGATTCTCGATTAGGCGTTGTTGTAATTGATATATTCTGCTCGCATTTATAGCGCCATGAGCTTCTTCAACTTGAAATGAAAATAAGCAAACGAAAACGCACACTGCAAGAAAAACATTTCTTGCAGTGGCTAAAATATCAAGCAAAATCAGTTTAATACTACTCTTCAACTTCTTCCTGCTTAGTTGGCACGATAACAAACTTGATGGCTGTTTTTTCAAATCCATCAATAAAAGTTCTGGCAAAAGAAATTTTGGCGGCTAAACTTATATTTCTTGTTATCATGTAAGACCTCGCTATTGCAATGGCCTTTACCGATTGATTTACGGCACCGGCACCAACCGCGAGTAATGCTAGCTCGCCGGTTTGCTCTAATATCGCTATTATAGCTCCGGCTACCGATTTTGGATTAGACGACGATGCTACTCTTAGTATTTCCATCTCAACTCCTATCAGTAGATTATATTACATAAAAATCAATAAGTAAATAAAATACTGATTATTCGGGCTTCACAAAAAGAACAGATGCGTTTTGTCCGCCAAATCCAAATGAATTTACCAGGCCTCCGTCTATTTGTTTTTCTATGTATTTAAGGGGTACCAAATCTAAATCTGCCAACTCTGGTATAACATTTTCAAGATTAATAGTCGGGTGTATAAAACCGCCCATAATTTGTAAAATAGTTGCTACTGAACCCATTGCTCCTGCAGCACCGAGTAAATGTCCAATCATAGATTTAGTAGAGTTAATGCTTACGTTAGAAATATTGTCTCCGAATACTTTTCTAACTCCGCGCATTTCAGCTGCATCACCAAGCATTGTGCTTGTGCCATGTGCATTAACATAGTTAACTCTTTCAATCGGGAAATTATTCTGTTTAATTGCTTTTGTCATGGCGTAATATCCGCCGAGTCCATCAGGGTGAGGGGCTGTCAGATGGTATGCATCAGCAGAAGCACCAAAACCTCTAACTTCGGCAAGAATCTTCGAACCACGTTTTTTTACGCTTTCTTCGCTTTCTAATACAAGCACTGCTGCGCCTTCGCTCATTACAAATCCGTCGTGATCAACGTCAAAAGGTCTTGAGGCGCGTTCGGGTTCGTCGTTACGCGTTGACAGAGCTTTCATTTTTGCAAATCCGGCTACCGTAAGCGGGATCAATGGTGCTTCAGCACCACCGCAAACCATAATATCACATTCGTCATGCAGAATTTTTAGATAAGATTCACCGATAGAATGTAAGCTTGATGCGCACGCAGAAACGATACAATAATTGGGTCCCATCATTTCATATTCCATTGCAATAAGCCCTGAGGCAATATTGCATATCATCATTGGAACCAAAAACGGGCTAACTCTTGAAGGCCCTGATGCTAATATCGTGTTGTGTTCATCTTCAAAAGCTTTAATACCGCCAATACCTGTTGAGACAATTACACCTGCGCGTGAAGGATCAAAATTCTTTTCTTTTAATCCAGACATTTCTGCTGCCATATTTGCTGCACTTATAGCAAATTGAGCATATCTGTCTTGTCTTCGGGCTTCTTTTTTATTCATATAAAGGCCGGGATCAAAATCTCTGACTAATCCTGCTATTTTTACAGTATGGTCAGTTGTGTCATAAGTGTCAATTGCACTTATTCCGCTTTTGCCTTCCTTAAGAGCTTTTGAAAAATTATCAAGTCCAATGGCGTTGGGGCTTATAGCTCCCATTCCTGTAACAAAGACGCGCTTCATTAGTAGTTGTCTCCTTGCTTAGTCGATGTAGTCTAATCCGTTAAAGAAATTGTGCATTATGTCTTTTACTGATAAAATTTCATTTATTCTATAAACTGCTTCACCAGCAAAAACTAGCCCTTTATCAAGATTTCCTTTATGGGCTTCAATCAAAGATTGCACAATACAAAACCTTCTTGAGCATTTTTTTAAACAACGTATACACCCTGTGGGTTTTGCTTCGTCTCTAGCAACTTTTTCGGTGAACTCTGTAGGAAGAGCGTTTCCCCATAATCCTACGGGGCTCATAATTTTGAAAACATCACCTTTTTTTGCTTTTAAATAAGTATCATGAAATGGTTTTTCAACATTTGCTTCAAAACTTGCAGCAAATCTTGTACCTACCTGAACTCCGTCTGCACCCATTTTATATGCTTCAATTATATCGCTTTGCTCAATCATTCCACCGGCTAAAATTACTGGAAGATTTACTGCTGCTCTTACTTCAGGGAAAATTGCTTTTCCCGGTCTGTCGCTTCCTAGGTGTCCTCCTGCATCACTGCCTTCTACAATAACTGCAGCTGCCCCAAGACGTTCTGAAAGCTTTGCAGCCTTATCTGTTGAGACTATTGGTACAACGGGTATATTAAATTCTTTGCCTATACCAAAGATGTCTTTTGAAAAGCCTGCACCGGCGATTAATGCGTCAATTCCTGATTCAGCTGCAACACGCATAAGACCTAAAAAATCTGATGCTGCAACCATTGTATTAATGCCAACAATGCCGCCATTGGCTATGCTTCTTGCTTTTTTTATTTCGGCACGCAATTCATCGTGACCCATGCCAGAACCGGCAATGAGACCGATTCCGCCTTCGCGTGCTACTGCTCCGGCAAGTTCGCCCGTAGAAACGCGTATTGCCATGCCGCCTTGAATTAATGGAAAGCGTGGCTGTAAATTGCCTATTTTAAGACGTGGCAGTATTTTCACCTAAATTTCTCCCTAAAACGATATTTTCACCGGTATTGTAAAATATACCGGTGAAAAAAACGTCAACTATAATCAGCCTTTTTTGGCTTCTACGTATCTTACTGCATCACCAACAGTTTTGAGACCTGAAGCATCTTCATCAGGAATTTCAATACTGAAATTTTCTTCGAGAGCCATAACGAGTTCTACAGTATCAAGGCTGTCTGCGCCCAAATCATCGATAAAACCGGCTTCCATTGTTACTTGTTTTTCATCGACCTGAAGTCGGTCAACAACGATTCTTTTAATGTCTTCGAAATAATTTGCCATTTTTATAATTCCTCCTGAGAATTTACGAACTTAATTGTTATTGCATTACATTACCATACCGCCATCGACGGTAAGTACTTGACCTGTAATATAAGACGCCTTTTCTGACGCTAAGAAGACTACAGCATTAGCTACATCGTGTGGATTACCGAATTCACCCATCGGAATTTGGGCCATCATCTGTTCTTTTACTTTGTCGGGCAGGCCGGCTGTCATGTCAGAATTGATGAAGCCGGGGGCAACAGCATTGGAACGAATACCTTTTTTGCCAAATTCTTTGGCAAAAGTTTTGGTGAAACCAATAACGCCGGCTTTGCTTGCAGAATAGTTAGCCTGACCGGCATTGCCCATCAAACCTACGACAGAAGCTATGTTTATGACTGAGCCAGATTTCTGGCGCAACATTACTTTCACAACCGATTTAGACATCAAGAAGGTGCCTTTTAAATTAATTTTTAATACTAAATCCCAAGCTTCTTCTGTCATGCGCAAAAGCAGACCGTCTCTTGTTACACCTGCGTTGTTAACAAGTGTATCTATGCGGCCAAAAGCTTCAACTGCAGCATTAGTTAGTTTGTCTGCATCTTCTGCTTTTGATACGTCGGCAACACATGTAGTAGAAGTTACTCCAAGAGCGTCAAGCTGAGCTTTAGCTTTTTCGAGACCTTCCTGATTAATGTCAGAAAGAACAATACGATAACCGGATTCGGCAAAAGTTTTTGCAATTTCGAAACCGATTCCACGAGCCGAACCAGTAATAATTACTACTGGGGCTTCTTTTGAATTTACATTATTTTCCATATTTACCTCGCACAAACTAAGTAACTCTTAAAGAGTAGATTTGTGTTATTACATTTTTTCTCTGCTAATGTCAAGCATAATAATTTAAACGATCTCAGACTTAAGCAACATTTCAAGTGATTGAGGATCGTTGGCAAACAATGTGTTTGCATTAACAGATATCTTTTTATTGAGCCCTGCTAATACCTTACTAGGACCTATTTCAATAAACTCGGTTATACCGTTTGTCAACATATTGTTAACGCTGTCTTCGTAAAGAACAGAACCTGTAATTTGATTCAAAAGCTTTGTTTTAAGGCTTAAGGAATCTGTTGTGGGTTTTCCGTCTACATTTGTATAAACCGGTATTGAAGCATTTTTAAAATTAACTGACTCAAGTGCTGTTGCAAGACTTTCTTTAGCTTTGATCATTAGAGGTGAGTGGAAAGGACCTGAAACATCAAGTGGAACAACTTTTCGCGCGCCCTTGCTCAACGCAAGCTCTCCTGCTTTTTTTACCGCATTTGTTTCGCCAGAAATTACAAGCTGCCCTGGGCAATTATAGTTTGCAATTTGACAAACGCCAATTTCTGAGGCTTCAAAACAAACCTGTTCTAATACATCTCTGCCAAGCATCATTACAGCACTCATGGCACCGGTTCCTGCTGGACAAGCTTTTTCCATTGCTTTAGCTCTTAAATCAACCAATTTTAATAGGTCTTCAAAAGAGGCTACAGAGGCAGCATATAATGCGTTGTATTCTCCAAGACTGTGGCCGGCAACTGCACTAAATGTAAAACCATTTTTTTTCAACCATTCTGTTAAGATGGCTGAAACAACAAATATTGCAGGCTGAGTGTTAGTGGTCTTTTTTAATTCTTCATCTGGTCCATTGAAACAAATGCTACTAAGGTTTCTTCCAAGTATTTCATCTGCTTTGTGCATCATTTCTGATGCCCATGAAAATGATTCACAAATTGCAAGACCCATTCCAGTTTTTTGTGAGCCTTGTCCAGGAAAAATTAAAGCTTTCATGAATGTCTCCAATTTTAAGGTCTGAACTTGTCTAGGCGAGAAAATGCATCTCTATAGGTGCATACAAGGTGCTGCATTATTTCTTCTGCAGTTTCTTCTCTGCATAACATCCCGCTGATTTGACCGGCCATTACAGAACCTGTTTCTGAATCTCCGTTTACAACGGCCATTCTTAAGCGACCTCTGCCAAGCTCTTCCAGCTCTTCAGGGGTTGCTCCTTTAAATTCTTTTTCCAAGTATTCTTTTGTGAGCCTATTTTTTATTACTCTTACCGGGTGACCAAGAGTAATGCCTGTTTCAACAGTATCTCTGTCTTTAGCTTTTATAACTGCTTCTTTGTAGTTATGGTGTGCTTCGCATTCTTTAGCCAAAATAAATCTTGTGCCTAACTGAACAGCTTCGGCGCCTAACGCAAAAGCTGCCGCTATTCCGCGTCCATCGCCAATGCCACCTGCTGCAACTACAGGAATAGAAACAGCGTCTACTACTTGAGGAACGAGAACCATAGTTGTCAGTTCGCCGATGTGACCACCTGATTCATGACCTTCGGCAATAATAGCATCAACGCCGAGACGCTCAAGTCTCTTGGCTAAGGCGACTGATGAAACAACAGGGATAACCTTGATTCCAGCTTCTTTGAATCGTTTAACGTGAGGACCGGGATTTCCGGCACCTGTTGTAATAACGGGAACTTTTTCTTCTATGCATACGTCAATTACTTCTGTGGCAGTTTCCATCATTAGCATTATATTGACGCCAAAAGGCTTGTCTGTCATGCTTTTGATAGCCTTTATTTTTTCGCGAGCAACTTCTCCGGGCATAGAACCGCTACCAAGAACGCCTAATCCTCCGGCATTACTTACAGCAGCTACCAAACAAGGAGAGCTGACCCACGCCATTCCGCCCTGAAAAACAGGATATTTTATACCAAGAAGCTTGGTAATTTTGGTTTCGATCATTTTCAACACCTTTCATAACTCAATTCGAAAGATTCACATTCACACCATATAAAAAAAGTGCGACCGCTACTATACAGCCTCACTCATATTTTGTTTGATTAAATTGATAAAATCAGTTTTTGCGCAATTTTCTGCTAATGTTATTGCGTTTGCAATTACGTGCGCTTTTGATTTTCCATGACAAACGATTGAGACACCGTTCAAGCCCAACAATGGCGCACCACTGTATTCCGGAGAGTCTGGGCTATATTTTTTTAGACCTTTTTTTAGAGCCTGAAGTTTTTCTGGGGCAATTTCTGCTGCCATTGCAGCTTTAAATAAGGTTCCCTGAATTAATTCCGAGACGCTTTCACTTGCTTTTAATAAAACGTTGCCTGCAAATCCATCGCAAACTACAACATGAGCTTTGCCATAATAAAGGTTGTCAGCTTCAATGTTGCCTATAAAATTAATGCGGCTTTCAGATTTTAATAAGGGAAAAGCTGACTTAGTAAGTTCATTACCTTTGCCTTCTTCTTCACCTACACTTAAAAGTCCGACTTTTGGGTTTTT
>JAQVCG010000063.1 GCA_028689875.1 Candidatus Rifleibacteriota bacterium
TTGGTTTTAAATTCATCTGATGTTACGGGCTTAATTTCTTTTTCTTCTTTTATAATCCCATATTTGAGTGCCTGCTTTTGAATTTCGCAAGCAAAATCAAACCACGTGGTTTCACCTGCGTCAGTCCAATGATGAATGCCGCGGGCGTTAGCTGAAATAGCGGCATAAATGGCATCTGTTAAAGATACGGTCGAAGTCGGTGTTCCATGTTGGTTGTGTATTACTTTTAAAAATGGTTGTTCTTTAATAAGCCTTATAATAGTGTTTACAAAGTTTTTTCCATCTCGGCTGTAAAGCCAGGCTGTTCTTATTATAAGAGTGTCTTTTCCTAATATTGATTTTACCGCTTCTTCACCGGCAAGCTTTGTATACCCATAAACACTTAAAGGTTCAGGACGATCATCAGGTAGGTAAGGGCTGCTGTTTTTTCCGCTGAAAACAAAATCTGTAGAAATATGCAAAAAACGAATACCCGCTTCTTTTGAGACTAGCGCCAAATTAGCAGCTCCATCTCGATTTAGCACCATTGCCTTTTCATGTTCGTCTTCTGCTTGCTCGACATTGGTATAAGCCGCTGCATTAACTATCCAATCGGGTTTGATATTGTTGACTGCCTCTCTGCAGGCTTCTATAGATGTAATATCAAGTTCTTTATAATCGGTTGCTTCTATTTTTACATCGCTAGGGCAACGATTTAGCATTTCTTGACCAAGTTGCCCGCCTGCACCTGTTAATAAAATTTTTAACATTATGCAGCCGCCTTAGACACTGCTTTTGAGCTGTTGTCTTTTGCCGGCGTCGTAGCTTTTGCTTCGGGTTTTGCTACTGTGGAATTGCTTGTTTCAGTGCTTTGTGGTGCAGTTTCTGTTGTTGGTTTAGCCTCTAATTTAGCAGGCTCTTTAACATCTTTCTTTTTGGCTTCTAAATAGCCGGTGTCACGGTAGTCTGTCGAATAAAAACCGGAACCTTTGAATATCACTGAGCTGGCAGACAAAAGTTTAGTTCCCGCGGCGCCGCATTCCGGACAATATTGTGTTGATGTGCAGTTCATCGAATGGAATGCGTCAAAAACTCTTTCGCATTTTGTGCAACGATAACTGTAAGTAGGCATTTTAATTCTCCGACAATTCTGTATGATAAATAATACAGTGCAAGTGCGACTGCACTATATAAAGTATCACAATATGCTTATTTTAGCCAATAATTTTATAAAAGCTCTATTATTTGGTTTTGTCAGCTTTTCTGGGATCCATGTGATCAACGTCAGCTTCCGGGTCAAATACCACTACGGTAACTCCTAAATCTCCTTCTCCGTATCTGCCCGAACGAAACTTTTTCTTCCATGGACTGCTTTTTAAAAAGTCTGTAACAGCCCGTTGAAGCGCTCCGGTTCCTTTGCCATGAATAATATAAACCCGCCCCAAATTGCTTTGGTCGGCCATTTTTAAATAGCTTTCAACTTCGTCCAAAGCTTCTTCGACTCGTTTGCCTCTTAAGTCTATTTCACTTCTTAAAAGCGGTCTGACTGCATATACATGCCCTGTTTCTTTTTTCTCTTTCTTGCTCTCTTTGCGGTGGCTTATAGAAAGTTCGCTAAGGTTGACAGAAATTGATATGCCGTCAAAATCGACCTCAACTTTATTTTTACCCATTGCCCTGATAAATTTTCCGATGCGTAAGTTTTGATTCCAAATTACCGACACGCCGGGTTTAAGATCTTCAATGCAAATAGATTGTTTATTTTCGTTTGTTGTCACATTTGCTTGATTTAATTCATCAATATTCGATTTTATTAGTTGATGCGTTTCTCGCGCTTCTTTTACAGCACTTTCGATTTCTTGATTGTTATTGTTTGTTGCTGTGTTTTTAAGTTTATTTATAACTTTTTCTATATCTTTTAATCTTTTGCGCATCTCGACAGTAAATTCTTCTGTTAATTTATCGCGCTTGGTTTTTCTGAACTCTTTCAGCTGTTCTGTGATTTCTTCAATCTCTTGTTCTTTACTTCTGATGGCAGTAATTTTTTTAACGTAAGTTCGCCTTAAAGATTCCGCTCTGTTACGTTCCCGTTCAATAGCTTCTATAAGCCCTTTCTCATTCTGCCGCTCACCTTTGTTTACTTTAACTAAATCAGCCAGAATATTTTCGGGAAGCTGAAATGCCCTTGCCATCGCTAAAGCATTGCTTCTGCCCGGTATGCCCATTTGAAATCTGAAAGTCGGTTTAAAAGTTTCGTAATCAAATTCCATGGCCGCATTTATAAACCCCTCAGTTGTAAAAGCCATGTTTTTAAGCGAGTCGTAGTGAGAAGTAACTATAGCATAAGCACCTCGACCGCAAAGCTCTTTTAAAAAGCCGGAAGCTAATGCCCCTCCTTCAATAGGGTCAGTGCCTACACAAATTTCATCGATCAAAATTAAAGAGTGGCTATCTGCAATGTCAGCTATTTCTTTTAAACGCTTTAAGTGCGAGGTAAAAGTTGAAAGATGATCTTCGATACTCTGACTTTCGCCTATGTCTGATAATATTTCTGTGAAAATCGGAAGCTTAGCGTCACTGTTAGCTAAAACATAGTTCCCTGTTTGCATCAGTAGCGAGTTAAGCCCGACAGTTTTCATAGAAACAGTTTTGCCGCCGCCGTTTGGCCCTGTAATTACTATACAGCGCTGTTTTTCATTTAAAAAAATGTCGAGCGGTATGCAGTTTGGGTGAAGCAGAGGGTGTCTCGCATTGTGCAAAATCAAATCGCCTTTTTCCGATATCTCGGGCCTCTTCGCCCCATAAGCACAGGCAAAGTTTGATTTTGCTTTAACCGTATCAAGCCAAATCAAAGTTTCAAATTGTTCTCTGATATAGTTTAAAGACTGATACAACATGGTAGTTAAATTAGTCAGAATACGTTTGATTTCTTCAGTTTCAGAAAGCCTAAGCTGCGCTAAGCGATTGTTTGCCCCCAAAAACTGAAGAGGTTCAATGAAAACAGTCTGTCCGCTCGCAGATTGATCGTGAACTATACCTTGTATTGAACTTTGTGAAGATGAATTGATGGGAATGACATAACGGTCGTTGCGAAGTGTAAAGTATCTGTCTTGTACTGAGTCGCCGTGGTGAGCTATATAAGCATTTAGCTCTTTTTCTATCTGTGCAACGTTTTGAATGTATTCGCGCCTTATAGATGCAAGGGCAGGGGAGGCGCTGCTTTTTATCATACCCTTGTCGTCAAAACAATCATTTATTCTTTCATAAAGATTATGCAACAAAGGCAGCTTTTTTATTCGTTCGCTTATACGGGTGGTTTTGCTTAATATTTGCTTATCTTGACTCTCAAACGCCTTTTTGATGCTTGCAGCTGTCTCAATATTAGATTTAATTTTGCTAAAATCTTCTGAACCTAATATGGTCGAACCGGCAGACAAAACCTCAAGAGTCTCCCTAATGTCGCGTAATCCACTGGGATTAAGCTTTAAGCCCATTTCTGAATAATCAATGTATTCTTCTGTTTCGTTTAAACCGGTTTGAATAACATTTATATCAACAGAAACCTCAAAACCAAGTATGCGTTCTTTCGCCGGGCGTGAAGAAGCATAAGAAGCGATAATAGAAAGAATCTTAGAGAATTCTAAGTTTGTTAGTGTTTTAGATTCCATTGCAAGAGATTATTCGACGGTTACAGATTTTGCCAAGTTCCTCGGCTGGTCTACGTCTAACCCTCTTAAATCGGCTACGTAGTATGCAAACAACTGCAGCGGAACAACATCAATAATCGGTGAGAAAATATTCGATACTTTAGGAACTTCTATGACATAGTCTGTTAAATGATAAATGTCTTCGTCGCCTTCTTGAACTATTGCTAATATTCTTCCTGATCTGGCCTGAACTTCTTTAATGTTCGATATGGCTTTGTCATAAAGATCTGTGTCAGTTAAAATCGCCATTACGGGCATGTCTTGATCTATCAAAGCGATAGGCCCGTGTTTCATTTCGCCGGCGGCATAACCTTCTGCATGAATATAGCTTAATTCTTTGAGCTTCAATGCGCCTTCAAGTGCTGTCGGGTAATTGAATCCCCTGCCCAAAAACAAAAAGCTTTTTGCATCTAAAAAATTCGACGCTATTTCACATATGCGGTCTTTTTGCTGCAATACTGTTTCAATTTGTTGCGGTAATATTTTTAGCTCTCTAATCTTTTCTTGGACAAATTCGGGAGTTAAAACGCTCCTGATTTTTCCTAACATTAGCGCAAGCAAAGTTAATGCCGTAAGCATTGCAATATATGCCTTTGTAGATGCTACGCCAATTTCAGGACCTGCATGTATATAAACTAATCCGTCAACTTCGCGGGTCATTGATGAATCTTTTGCGTTTACAACGCCTAATACCTTGGCACCCCTTGTTTTTGCTTCTTTTATAGCCGCTAAAGTGTCTGCTGTTTCACCCGACTGGCTTATGGCAATAACCAAAGTGTTCTGATCAACTAGCGGTGAACGATATCTAAATTCACTTGCCAAATCGCATTCAACAGGTATTTTTACCAGCTTTTCTATCAGGTATTTGCCAACACAACCTGCATAATAGGCTGTTCCGCAAGCAACCATAACTATTCTTTGAGCACGGTAAATATCAGGACCCGTTAAGTTTAATTCTTCGAGATATATTTTTCCTTCTTCTTCTGAAGTGCGCCCCCCAATAGTGTTTCGTATTACCTGAGGCTGTTCATGTATCTCTTTGAGCATGAAATGCGAAAATCCGCCTTTTTCGGCAGCAACAGGGTTCCAATCAACAATAACCGGTTGCTTTTCAACAGGTTCACCGGTTTTCGTATTAAAAAACTCTACGCCGTCTTTCGTTATGATCGCACCTTCATAGTTTTCGAGGTATACAACTTTGCGGGTATATTGCAGAATTGCGGTTACATCCGATGCTACAAAGTTTTCTCCCGAACCTAAGCCAATAAGTAACGGCGCATCTTTGCGCGCGCACAAAATTTTGTCGGGGTGATCTTTATGGATAACAGATATGGCATAGGCCCCCTCAACAACGCTTACAGAGTTAAGTAATGAAAGTTTGAGGTCGCCGTTGTAATTCTTTTCAATTAAATGAGCAAGAACTTCAGAATCGGTTTCAGATACAAGCTTATGACCTTCTGAGATCAGTTGCTTTCTTAAATGCATGAAATTTTCAATGATGCCATTGTGAGCAACCATTAGTGTCTGATGGCAATCCCCATGAGGGTGCGCATTAAAGACCGAAGGACGACCGTGTGTGGCCCAACGTGTATGACCAATGCCCACGGTAGACAACGATTCAAATTCGTCAACTAATAATTTGCGAATATTTCTTAGCTTGCCGATGTCTTTTTTGACATAAATGCTTCCATTGTCAACGACAGCTATTCCTGCCGAATCATATCCGCGATATTCTAATCGGGTTAATCCGTCAAAAATAACCTCGTTTGCCGGTTTGTTGCCTACATATCCAATAATTCCGCACATTGTGGAATGGTCCTTTCAGATCAATATTTCATAGACCCGGGTCTTATATTCGGGTCAGCGTTCGGGGCACTGCCCGATGACTGTTTTTTTTCAGAGTTCATGCCACTAGATTTTAAGAGCTCAATAGCTGTTTTTGCATTTTTTGTGTAGTCAGCTTTTGGATACTTTTTAATCAGTTCTTCATATACCGTTATGGCATCTCTATTCGCTTTTATTCTTTCTAAAAACTGAGCGTATTCATACAATGGCTTTGGCTGGCCATTTGATCTCGCAACATACTCCATATAATGGGTTCGTGCTTCGTCGTTGCTATTCTGTTTCTCTGCTATTTGAGCAATTAACTGTGCTGCTTTTGGTGACTTTGAAGTCTTCTCGGCACTTGTGATTTGATCTGCGGCATCTCTGTAAGAGCCCGAAATAATTAGTGCCTCAGCCAATACTAATTTTGCCTCTGCGTTATCCGGCCTCTTTTCAAGAATTTCAGTTGCTATTTTTATTGCATTCTGAATATCGTAATTCATCAGCATACAGTAGGCTTGAAATGCTCTATATTTATAATTGTTCGAAGAATCTTTTAGAATGTCGGCCATCTCGCCGGCTGCTTCGTTATATAGACGATTTTCAGCCATTAATAAAGCTTTAATATAACGGATTTCACTTGAGCCTTTTCCGCCTCTTAAGGCCGAATTAACAATTTCTAGAGCCTCACGGTTTTCGCCTTGCATGAATTTAATGTTCGCTAACCCTGCTTTTGCATCACTTAAATTGTCATTCTTATCGACTAAGTCAGTATATATTTTTTCGGCCTCTGTTATTTTGCCTAACTTAATTTTTACGTCGGCTAGGTTTAATTGTGCAAAAATATCCTGTTGAATATTTAGAGACTTGCTAAACTCAGCTTCTGCTTTTCTAAAATCGCCAATTTGCCTGTAAGAGTCGGCTAATAAAAAATTACTTTGAAAATGCTTGGGCGATATCTCTAATGCCTTTGAAAAGTTTTTTATAGCAGCATTATATTTCCCGAAGGTAAAGTCAATTACCCCTAATTGATGCCACGCCATTGCATTTTTGTTATCGCCGGCTATTATTTTTTTTAATAAAACTCTCGCTTCATCGAAAAGTTCTTCATCCATCTTAGCTATAGCTTCATCTAATGGAGTTTTAACTTTAGGTTTTGTTATTTCTCTAGTTTCTGTGCTGACTCGCGGTTCTCTCATGACATCCATAGACTGGTAACCACCAAATATGACTTCTTGAGGTATTTTGCTCTTCGCTATCAGTTCCTGCTTTTTTTGAGCTAATTTTGAAATTTCTTTTTCAATTTGCTTGACCAATATTGAGTATTGTTGATTGTCGGGATACTTTTTCGATAAGTGATTTGCGTGCTTGAGTGCCAAATCGTGATTGCCCGAAAAAAACAGACTGTAAACCAAATAAAAACGTATTTGATCATTACCCGGATTCATGTCGACAACTTGTCCCAAATAGTCGGCTGCCCCGGCGTAGTCTTTCATTTCGTAGTATTTAAAACCCTGAGATGCAAGCTCTTGCTCTAATGTTTGACCGAAAATGCCTGTGCTAACACCCAGAAACAATAAAACAGCTAAACAACGTGAAAACATATTTTATATTCCTATTATTCGCCTTCAGAAAGCCAAGATATGCCTTCTTCTTCGTTCGTAACTTGATTTACCAGAAAAAAGAGTCCCGACATTTCTAATACCGCTGAATGATGTTTGTCAATTCCCCAACATGAAATATTGCCGGCAAAATCATCAACAACTACACCCCCAATGTCAAGAAGTGCAGCTACGCCGGGACTGCTTATAAGTTCTGTTTGGGAAAAGTCAAAAGCAAACAAGCTGATGCCCTTGTCTAAGCTCTCTTGTATATGAGATTTTAATGTTAAACCGCCTGAATCTTCTAAATAACCTTTAAGCCTTATCAGCTCTATGTTGCCACGAGTTTCGGTTGTAAAAGAAAATTGCTGATACATTATTAACCCCCTGCAGTATGCTTGCTATACTACCTTATACACTCGTCTCAAGCAAGCTAAAAAAATAAATGTGCCGTCTGAAAGAAGCGACACATTGAAAGGGAGTTAGGGATTAGGTTATCCATTCTAGGAGGTTCAGCTTTAATTAAAGTTGAACTTCACTTGAACTTCATAATTTCCCATCGTCCAAAAAAGTTAAAGTCATTAGCTTTTTTTTTATTTTTTTTTTAATTTTTTTTACATTTAACAAAAAATCAATTTATGACGATAACAAACTTATCAAGTTGTTAATAAAAAAGATTTGGCCGGAGGTAAGCTCATGAAGCAGGAAAGTCTGATGACAATCCCTGAATTGATGGACTTTTTACAAGTTAGAAGAAACACAATTTACACCCTTAGAAATTTAGGGTTGCCAACAGTAAAAATTGGCAGATCTGTTAGATTTAAAGCTGACAGCGTTATTAAATGGCTTTCTGAAATGGAAAGCACTAACAGTTCAGCATCAACTGCAATTTTTGCGAAAGATAATACGCACCTTCTTTAATATGGTCACATTATGTTAGACATTACGCCAATCTCAAAAGATGTAATTTATTTGCTTAGCTTTTCTGTCTGCTCAGGGTTTTATCTTTGTAAAACTGTGTTTGCGTTATATCATGAATGGCAAAGCGATACGTCATGGCAGAATGTCTCTAAAAAAAGAATTCGCCCATAATCATAATTACAAAAATACTAAATTACTAAAAACAAGAAAATCGTGATACAAATTTAAAATGTATCACGATTTTTTTTCCCGATTTGATCTTACTTATAAAGGCGTTTATACATATAATATGAACCCATTACCTTTTTATAATAATCGCGAGTCTCTGCCATAGGTACCTTATCAATGCGTTCTAACACTGATAACTTCGGGTATATGGCCTCAACCTTTCTGGTTATGTTGCCTTGTCCGCCATTATAAGCCGCAGAGGCCAATATCAATTCTTTGTTGAACATGTCGTAAAGATATCGCAAATACCAAGTTCCGTATTTAATGTTGGTCTCCGGTTCCCAGAGCGTCCTCTCTTTAAACCTTTTTTCGCCTAATTTGGCGGCAATCCATTTTCCTGTGCTTGGCAAAATTTGCATCAGACTTATTGCATTGCTGCGAGACTTAATGTCAACCCTAAAATGACTTTCTTCGCGCATAATAGCCAAAACCCAATACGGATCTATTGCAAACTTTTCGCTACTTGTTCTGACTTTTTTTTCAAAAGCCAGCGGATACATGGCTTTCCAAGCCCATAAAGGCATTTGATCAAGTGACTTGCCCGTTTCAAGTATTTGACGGGCTAAACGTTCACCAAAACCACATACGCTTTGATAGTCATCATGGCTGTTTGCAACATCTATAAGAGTTTTAAACAAGCCAAAATTCCGCGGATACTTTTCGGTAAGAATATTTGCTTCGGCCTGTGCAAAATGTGCAAAGTCAGTGCCCCACAATTTTTTCATTCGGTTTATTTTTTTTAAGGTGTCTTTTGATAAACTGTTGATTTTAACCTTCGTGTGTTTAATACCGGACTTTGCTGTAGATGGGTTGTTCCACCACAAAAAGAATGAGTTTGTATAATTGTTTTTGAGCTTTTTGAGAGCAGATTTGCCGGCCTCGCTTTTTTTTCCGCTCAAAGCTGTGTAGCCAAGCGCATCGTCTGCTCTGAAGTGCCCTATGTAGTTGTCAGAAAATATCATGAAATATTTCGCAGCTCGATTAAAGTCTTTTTTATCATAACACTTCAAACCCATTTCATATATTTGTGCAGGAAGAAGCGAACCGGCTCTTTTCCCTTTTATGAGACTTCGAATTGTAGCGATGCATTCTGAGTCTCTGTTTAATTCAAATAAAGAACGCATCATTCTATACTCAGCCGCCAATAAGTCTGTAGCGGGGTGGCGGCTTTTAAGAACTTTTTGATAGTCGGTAAGCGCTTCGTTGTGCAAGTTTGCAAAATGATATGCGTCTCCCCTCTGTTGAAGAGCGCTTGCTCTAATTTCAGGTAGAATAGCTTGATTGTTTATCAGGTCGGTGAATATTTTGATCCCTTCATTGTGACGTTTTGTTTTGCATAGCCAAGCCGCTTTGTAAAGTTCAAGTAAAGTTGAGTCGACTTTTTCTGTGACCGCAGCCGGAATAGGAGTCTTTCTGTTAAAAATCTCGTCTAGCATATCTTCTGCGGCAGTTATTTTTAAAATTTCGTGCCATTCAAGTTCAAGATATTCATATCCGTCAGCATTTTTCCATATCTTTTTAAGAAGCTCGTGTGTGGCAGGAGAATGTCTGTAAAAAGTAGCTCCTCGCGTGTATTGTCGCAGGGCTTGAAGAGCAAAACGTGATTTTTTTCCTGATTTTAAAAACTCTAGGTTATGAAGCTTTTCGAGAGCGTTTCCTGATTGCCAATTAGATGGCAACTTTACTGCCATGGCTTCAAGTGAAGAAACATTTATCTCATTGGCGCTTAAAAGCTTTAGCAAAAAAAGTGGCAGGTGACACTGTTTTGTTATCTCAGATTGCGGATGCTTTTCAATTAATTCTTCATAAATTGATATCGCTTCTTCATTACACTTTAAGTTTTTTAGAGATTCAGCTTTAAGATACAAATAAAGGTCTTCTAGTTCCTTTGAAGATTTTAATGCTGATAAGCGATTTAAAACCTTTGTGTAATCACCGGATTTGAACTGATTCGACAAAGATTTTAGACTTCTGTCAAAAGATTGTGCGCTACAAACAATGCACAAAAATGAAAATGAAACAAATAAAGATACTCCCAAAATTAACTTCAGCTTTAACTTTAACTTTATCATAAAAACTCCTTAAGGCTTAATAAACAAGTACCAAATTTAAGCTTAACTTTCAATAGCAATTTTTTTTAATCTGTTGATTTTATTTTTGAATTGCTGTATAAATATTTCTTAATCTTTTGAAAAGAGTGTACCATGCGGTATTCCTCACATAATTGTATGAATTAGGAGATATACATGAAACTTTACGCTACCGAAAAAATTCGCAACATTGGACTAATTGGCCACGGCGGAACAGGGAAAACTTCTTTGGCCGAAGCGATGTTGTTCCATACCGGAGCCAATAACAGAATTGGCAGAGTTGATGATGATAGCTCTGTTATGAATTATGACCCTGAAGAAATAAAAAGAAAAGCCACAGTGGGTACCTCATTGGCAGCAATTGAATATAAAGATTGCAAGATAAATCTTCTTGATGCTCCCGGTTTTGATGACTTTTTGGGCGAAGTTTATAAGATTTCCGGTGCAGTCGACATGGCAATTGTAACTGTAAACGCACAGTCTGGCGTTGAAGTCGGAACCGAAAAGAACTGGGCTGTCATGGAAATGACAAAAACACCCAGAATAGTTTATTTAAGTAAGCTTGACAAAGAAAATATAAATCTTGATAAAACTTTTGATTCTCTTAAGGCTCTTGACTCCAAAATTACTCCCGTAATCGTCCCCTGGGGAACCTTCGATAAGCTTAAAGGTGTAATCAACCTTATAGATATGAAAGCTTATGAATATACCGATGATAAAGGTAAGGATATTAAAGTTCAAGATATCCCTGCAGACTATGCTGCATATGCTCAAGCTCTACATGACCAAATGGTCGAATCTATAGTAGAATGCGACGAAAGCTTAATGAATAAATTCTTCGAAGGAGAAGATATTTCAGCCGAGGAACTTAAAGCAACTCTCAAAAAGGGAATCGCCTCAAACGAAATTAAACCTGTTGTCAGTGGTATGGCATTAAAAAATCTCGGAACAGAAAATGTTTTAGACTTTATAGTTGATTGCTGTCCCTCGCCACTTGAATCAACCATGCTACCAATAGTAAAAGCAGGTACCGATGAAGCCGTCGAACTCAAATGCGATGCTAACGGACCTCTTTGCGGTTTCGTGTTCAAAAAAATTAACGAACAAACCGGCGACATGATTTTTATGAGAGCATTAAGCGGAACATTCCTTCCCGGAACAGAAATATACAACTCAACAGCAGATAATGTCGAAAGATTCAGTGGCTTCCAGACAATGCGCGGCAAAAATAAAATTGATATTGAAAAAATAGTTGCCGGAGACATAGTTGCATTGGTAAAACCAAAATGTTCAACCTTTGGGCACACCCTTTGTGCCGAAAATTCTCCTTTCACTGTTAAAGTTCCCGAATTGCCATTAGCAAAGCTTTCATATGCTATTACTCCAAAAACAAAACAAGACCAAGAAAAAATGGGCGCAGGTTTGATTACCCTTTGCGCTGACGACGGAGTTTTGACCTATAAATTTGATCCGGAACTCGGACAGGGCATTATTTCAGGTCTCGGCGATACTCATATTGATGTTACAATAAGCAAACTAAAATCAAGATGGGGAGTCGAAGTTGAAACAAGCAAACCAAAAATTCCTTACAGAGAAACCATTAAAGGTAAGTCTAGAGTCCAGGGAAAACACAAAAAACAGTCAGGTGGCAAAGGACAATATGGTGATGTATGGATTCGCTTCGAACCAAATCCAGGAAACGATTACGAATTTGTTGATGAAATCGTCGGCGGAGTTGTTCCCAAAAACTTTATTCCCGCTATTGACAAAGGTCTGCAAGAAGCCAGAAGAAGAGGCGTTCTCGCCGGATTCCCGACCATAGATTTTAAAGCAACTCTCGACTTCGGTTCATACCACGATGTTGACTCGAACGAAATGTCTTTCAA
>JAQVCG010000173.1 GCA_028689875.1 Candidatus Rifleibacteriota bacterium
ACCAAGTCTTTGAGAACCGCATATATAAAGGGAATTCCTAGCGGTGTCAGTGCTTGTTCGGATTTTTTGTGAAAAGGCGCCGCTTTTTCTGCCCAAAGTAAAATCAAATCAACGTGCGCATCAATTATTGCCTGAGTTTCGCTGTATTTGCCTATCATAGGCAGATTATGCAGACTCTCAGACAAAAACGCTTTCTCTTCGTCTTTTATCGGAAGCATCGTGCCCACCATCAAATCAGGCGCGATCGAAGCTAATATCGCCGAGCCATAAGGCGATGGAGCATAAATGCGCGAAATTTTATCGGGTATTTCAACCTCACGTCCTGCCATATCTGTAATAATTCGTGTCATATTGCCCTCTTTACGCTGATTTACTGCCCTAACATGCCGATACTTTTGCTTTCTGCGAAAGCCTTGTCCAGAACGGTTTTGCAAAAGGTTTCGTGCTCTTTTGTTAAATCAATATCTGCAAACTTATCGGGATGTATCGTTTTTGCGAGCCATAGCAGCCCCAATGGAGCAAACATATTCTGATTCCAGCCGGTCATACGCATTTTCGGGTCTTCGACAGGGCACACAAAAAACTGTTTTTCTTTAACCGCACGCAGATGCTTCCACCAGCTCCACTGTTCGACAATATCGGGCATATCTGTAATAATAATGTCAGGGTCAAATTTCAAAATGACTTCTGCATTAGCCGAAACATTTTGAGAATTATCGCCGCCTTCAATAACGCGCCCGCCCGCAATTTCTATCAGGTCATACACAAAAGTCGTGCGGCTGCCCCTTATAGTCGGCTGACCATCGCCGCTATTAACAACCAAAACTTTCGGCCTTTTATCTACCGTCGCAATCCGAGACCGGACGAGCTCAATATTCTTTCTAAACAGGCTTACATAAGCCTCGCTTTTTGCCGCTCTGTCAACCTTTGCGCCCGTAGAGCTTACAACCTCTAACCAGTCTTCAACGTTTCCAAAGCCTGCTTTTAGCCCAAGCACCTGCACACCCTTTTCAGACAAAAAAGCATTCAATTTAACCGATGCAGGCACGTGAACCGCAGAAAAAACCAAAGTCGGGTTCAATCTCAATATGGTCTCGGTGTTCGGCGAACCGGGGTTCCCCACATCAACGGCATTAGCAATATTCGGGGAATAAGCCTTAAAAAAGTCGCACAAATCATCAGCGCTTAGGCTAAGCCTCTGAAACGGCATACCAACGATGTTGTTTCCCAGTCCCAGAATATAGCTCAATCCAAGACTCTGTGGGAATAAGACTACCAGCCGCGCGCTATTATCTGCATTCTGCGCAAACGCTGTTCCCGCAAAGAAAGCCACAAAAACCAGAACCAACACCAATTTTCGTATAATCACTATCAACCTCTCTAAAAGCACAAAACTACTTATTGCTATTATACAATATTTTCCGTCATTGTCAAAACAACACAAGGTACAGACGTCCAACCTGGACGTCTCCATCTAAATATCGCTATGCCAACCCCACTATCACGACCATATCATACGCGATGAATATGAATTAAACCAAATCCGCCAATACGTCATAAATAACCCTATGAATTTGGGGGGTGAAAGATGGTAAATCAAATTAGAATATTTGACGTTACATCCCAAAAACAATTATGATTCTGAGAATAAAATATGAAAAAACGTAAAATCATTCTTCTTATTACGCTAGTTGCTATACTTTTTACATGTCCGAGATTAGCAGCTTCACAAGGCGATCTTGAACATAATATTTTGATTCATGAAAACACTGAACGCACATACTCTGTGCATTACCCCAAAAACAAGCCGGCAGAGACCCCGAGACCTCTCGTTTTCGTCTTACACGGCGGAGGCGGAGCAAATGCCGAAACAATGGCAAACCGCACAAGAATGAACGCTATAGCCGATCGTGAAGACTTTGTCGTGATATATCCTGCCGGAATCGATGGTCAGTGGAACGACGGAAGAGAAAAAACCTTCAAACGAGCCAAAGACAACACAGATACCGATGATGTCGGCTTTATCTCTGCTGTAATCGATCTTTTTGTAAATAATAAAGTAGCCGACAGCAAGCGAATTTATGTGATGGGGATTTCTAATGGAGGCATGATGACGCACCGACTGGGAATCGAAATCGGAAATAAACTAGCGGCAATAGCCGGTGTCATTGCCAATATTCCTGAGAATTTGTCAAAAAAGAAAGCCCCTGCCGGGATGTCGGTCTTGATTATGAACGGCACTGACGATCCTCTTGTGCCCTGGAACGGCGGCAGTGTCAGCATTTTCCGAAAAAATTATGGAAAGGTCTTATCTACAGATCAAACAGTGCGCTTCTGGGTTTCTGCGATAGGCCTTTCACAAACCCCCAAAACCGAGCATCTTGCCGATACAGCAAAAGACAATTGCACGGTCGAAATCGACCGTTACTCAACAGATGGCAAGCCCGAAGAAGTGCTTCTTTACCGCATAAAAGGCGGCGGTCACAACCTTCCCGGCGCTAACACACCGAATCGTCCTCGCCTGCTTGGTTATAAATGCATGGACATAGACGCCACTGAAACCATTTGGTCTTTCTTCAAGAACCACCCCCGCAGGTAATACCCAACCATATCTATTGTGCTATTATACGCCGTACAGACGTCCAA
>JAQVCG010000064.1 GCA_028689875.1 Candidatus Rifleibacteriota bacterium
AAATGGCACCCGAGCTACCGACTAAGGCTCCTCTAAAACAGCCTTCAGAAACAGATGTGCCTCCCAAAAAAAATGTATATAAAAGACCCGACAAATTAGTTCATTTTAAGAATTGTTATTTGGCTCTACCGGGCACCTTGAACGGTAACAAGTCATATAAACTGCTGACTCCCGAAGACTGTTTCCCAATAATAGAAATGGCTGGAGAATACAATGTTAAGCATATTATCGTGCCGGTCGGAGAACCCGGTATGTTTATTGATCCGCAGGCTGAGGCAGTTTTCAAAAAATCTTTTAAGGCTATACACGAATCAGCAAGATTGCTTGGGATAAAAACGCATATAAGAAACGGCGGAATATCTGCATCTGTGTTTAAAAAACTTCATCGCGAATTTGACTGTGGGTTAGCTTATGATGTTGGCGTAGGACAGCTTGAATGTGATGATATTTTAGATATTTACAGACAATATAAAGATCAGATTAGTATTTTGATGGTTCAGCAGGCTCTTCAAGGGTTTGATAAATATACCGGGCGAAAAGATGCCATGGAATCAACTTTAAAAGATTATATCACGGCTCAAAAGGATTATAAAGCGGCATTAGAAGACAATGACAATGAATATGCCGAAAAGGTTCTTAAACGATATAATTTTGCGCTTAAAGACTATGAAGAGGCAAGCTTAAATAAATATTTTAATCTTGGACTGTTTCAGAATGGCGATTTAAATTTAGTGCCTTTGTTAAAAGAAGTGCGCTGCGATGTAGAGGCCGGTGATTTAAAATATGTGCTCATTGATGCGGTTCCTAATACAAGAAACAATGATTTTGTTTTAAAAAATGTTTTGCCGGGCACTTTTACCGGCACATTTTAATCGAAGGGCGCTGTCGTAATGAAAAAAGCTTTTATTGCAGGTTGTCTCGTTTTTGCTGCAACGGCTTTACCGATTGAGGCATCGCTTTTGCGTCAAGGCGACAAAATTGTTGCTCCTTACACTTTGCAAAAAGGCTTATTGCGTGCCGAAGAGTTATTTAAAGAAAATAATTTTCGTGACGCATTGATTTTTTACTACGAAGCCCTAGATATGACGACCTCAGGAGAGGTTAGGGCAAAGTTGCACTTTAGGGTTGGTGAATGTCTTGAGGCCATAAAACGTTATGAATACGCTTCATATCATTATAAGCAGGCCATGCTAAGTGGAAAATTGCCTGAGCTTTTGCAAAGTCGAGCGATAATGAAATTAGAGCATTTGCCTGATTTGGCACAAACTGAAGAAGCCAACCGCTTATACAATAGGGCTATGGCGCTTTATAAAAGGCGAAATATTAGGGCTGCAATTGATGATTATCTCGAAAGCTTGAGACTTATGCCCACTTTAATGGAAAAAAGCGATTCAGGCTTGATAGAAGATGCAATTAAGTATTTAACCTTTTTGTCAGAGAGCAAAGATAAAGAACCGGAAAGGTTGCTTAAGCTGGCGTCTTTACTTGAACTTCACGGCGACGTGGATAAATCTGTTGAGACATTGCAGCAAATAATTATTATTTACGCTGACACTGACCAAGCAAAGCAGGCAGAAGAAAAATTAGAAAGATATTCATCTAAAAATACTGCTTATCTCGAACCAACAAAACCTGTTGATGAGCTTGCTCAAGTTATAGTCGAAGAATCGGTTTTCGATGAAAATTTTGATTTTGCCGGAGCGGGTGCAGTGTCAAGAGAATTGCCGGGCATTTCTTTTGCCTTTAAATCTTATAACGAAAGAACAGAAATTCCGCCTGACAGATTTGAGATTTTTATGGTGAGTCTCGGCTCCGGAAGTGAAAGAAAAGATTTTATTTTTACGTCGGCAGACGGAATCCCTGACAGAACGCTCAGATATGAAACTGCTGAAATGCTGTACACACTAACCTTCACGGGAGTAGAACAGGCGGTGGGGTATATTCAAGACCTCTATGGAGATGGAAGGGTAAGTGTTAACCTTTTCTCTAAAATTGCTTTAAACCTCAAAGTTGAAAAAAAAGCATATTAGGAGCAACTATGTTTTATCAGATACTAGGTTATGTTTTTGGGCTTCTTATGGCAATAAACTATTATCTGTTTTTTATTTTCATTCCTTGTTTGATGAGCTATCTGTTAGGTGATGACTGAATTTATTATTTTTGTTGCTATTTATAAGTTTTTGATTAGAATTGAATTAATATGATTACAGCAAAGAAAACTGCATCAAAAACTGCATCAAAAAATCTTAAAATGTTGGTTGAAGACCAAAAAGAGAACAGGCGATTAAAAGAACTTGAAGATTTAAAGTTTTTAAAAGATGCCGTTCTCAGACTGAAAATTGCGGACGACAAACCGGTCTTAAAACCTGTTTTAAAGACTACTTCAAAATCTGTTGCGAAAGCAAAGATTTCTTACAGCTTTGAGTATGTATCGTATAAAAAGTCGAAAAAGGCGAATATTCAATTGTGTGAAATAAAGTATTTTACTGTGTCGTTAGTAAAAGAATCAGAGTTAACCGGCGAACTTCCGTTAGATTACGACGAGAACCGTTTGGTGCTTCAGATTCTTGATCCTTTTGTTGCTCACGCTTATTGGGAAATATCACTTCAAGAACGATGTCGCCTGAGATTAGGTTATGGCGGCCATTTTGTGTTAAGGTTGCATAATATTACTGACTCTACAAAAGAAGAAATATGGTTTCCCGAAGATGTGGGAAATTGCTTTGTGGCCCTTCCTAAGCCGGCAAGTATTTATAGAGCAGAACTTGGATATTACAGCTCAAAAAGATATTCTTGCGTCGCAATTTCTAATGCTGTTTATGCTCCAACAGACAAAGTGTCAGAAAACCCTGCTCAGCCTGTTACAGAAGATGTTGCTGAAGTTTTAGACGTAACTGAACAAAAACAACAGGTTCAGGTTAAATATACTTTTGTAAAAGAAGATTTTGTTGACCAAGAGCCTGATGAAAAAGATTCCGGAAGCGAAAACTATAAGCCGTTATGAGAAATAATGCCGGAATTTGGGTGCCGGTTTTGCATGCCCACCTTCCATTTGTCAGACACCCCGAATATGTTGATATGATGGAAGAACGATGGCTTTATGAGGCGATTACTGAGACGTATATTCCGTTGCTTGATGTCTTTCAACGGCTTTCTGATGATAAAATAAAATTCAGACTGACTTTAACAATTACTCCCTCTCTTGCAAATATGCTGGCAGACAGTCTTTTGATGAAACGATATTTGAATTACATCAACAGACTTGTTGATCTCTCTGAAAAAGAAGTCTTGCGTACAAAAGGGCAGGCAAAGTATGAGCTTTTATCAAGAATTTATAGAGACAAATTTTATAAGATACGAAGCATTTTTGAAAAGTGGAATTATAGATTATTGAACGCTTTTCGTTATTTTCAAGATTCGGGTTATTTAGAGATCATTACTTGTTGTGCAACCCATGCTTATTTGCCTTTGCTTGCAAACTGTAAAGAAGCAGTTGAAGCTCAAATAAAAATGGCTGTTACAGATTATGAACGTCACTTCAAATGCAGGCCAAAAGGAATTTGGTTGGCTGAATGCGCTTATTATGAGGGCGTTGATGAGGTTTTAAAGCGCAATGGGCTGAGTTATTTTTTTGTCGACACTCATGGAATAACCAATGCTAATCCGCGCCCCAGTTATGCAACTTATGCACCCATAGATTGCGGGTCCGGAGTATTTGCTTTTGGTCGTGACCCCGAAACCGGCCGTCAAGTTTGGTCATCAGAGGTTGGATATCCGGGCGACCCGAATTACAGAGATTTCTACAGAGATATCGGATTTGATTTAGATGAAGAATATATCGGTCCATATATTCATGAATCAGGCATTCGATTGAATACAGGGATAAAATATCATCGTATAACCGGTAAAAATATTGCTGATAAAGAGGTTTATGATTACTCAATGGCCATGCAAAAGGCTTGGGAACACGCGAATCATTTCGTTTTTTGCCGCGAACGGCAGGTTGCGGCAGTTGCCCCTAAAATGCGCCGCAGACCTGTAATTGTTTCGCCTTATGACTGCGAGTTGTTTGGGCATTGGTGGTTTGAAGGGCCTGAGTTTTTGCATAATGTGCTTAGAAAAATGTCGTTAGAGGGGCAATATACAAGATTAGGAACTCCTTCTGATTATATTACTATTTATTCACGCAATGAAAAGGCTGTTCCTTCCATGTCGTCTTGGGGTGAAGACGGTTACAGCTCAGTTTGGCTGAATGAAAAAAATGCATGGATATATCCTCATATGCATAAGGCAACCGAGCGTATGATAAGACTGGCTAATGAGTTTTATGATGCTTCGGGACTAATACAACGGGCATTGAATCAGGCTGCCAGAGAGGTTATGCTTTTGCAGTCTTCTGATTGGGCATTTATCATGAAGACAGAAACTACTGTCGGGTATGCGAAACAAAGAGTAAAAGATCACGTTTTTAGGTTTAACAAGCTATATGAAAGTATTTTGACTGGTGACGTTAATGTGCTTTGGCTGAGCGAAGTTGAAAGTCGCGATAACATTTTTCCCGAAATGGATTTTAGAGTATTCAAAAAGCAAGAGTGAGGGTTTGTGAAGGAAAAATTTGAGAAAATAAAGAAGTTTTTTGTTCGTCGGGCTTATTTGCAGGCATTAGGCATTGGCCTGACAGTTTTTTTATTTGTTGGTTCATTATTTTTATCTCATTTGCTTACGATTTTCGAGGAATATTTTAGTGCCTTGGTTGTGCAGTATGGATTCGAAACAAGATCTGACCTTTCGCGTGTAACAGTTATAAAAAAAGATCAAGTAACCTCTGAATTACTGGGCAAAAACCCTGGAAGGCGTGAATTTGCTTCTTTATTTGAGTGTTTAGGACAAAGCCAACTCATAAAAACAGGGCAGCAGAAAAAACCGCAAAGCTTTGTACTTTTTAAACTTGATGTTGGGCTATTTCGTGATGTAAAAAGCTATCCGGTGTTTACGTCGTATGATTTTTGGTGCGGATTTGAAGGATACGACGATAAAGACGGGCTGTTAGGGCAGGACAGATGGATTTCTCCTGTGCGAAGACTTGGAAAACGTTATCGCGCAGATAAAAATCTTAATGGCAATAATTGCATGTTTATGTTTAAAGAGAATATTTGGGGCCCGATGAAGATGAATTTTTTCAAAGTATTAAGCGGCAGTTCTGATAATTTGATTTTGCCTACGCTAATAACTGATTGGGGCGATAAAGAACTGCCCGCTGCGATCTCAAAATATCATGCAAAAAAGCGGGGCGAAGGAAGTGGCGATGAGACTGACTCAAAACATTTGGCTACAATAAATTTATTGGAAAAGTGGGTCAGCTTTTTTGAAAGTCTTTATTGTGCGGATTTTGTACCCATATTCTATTTTTATGGCAGTTCTGAGTCGGTGTTCAGTTTAAGCTTTGTGGCCAAGACGAAACCATTGCCCAATGAATATGTTGTTGAGCCGGCAGCGGTTCTTGGCTTCGACTTTGTTTTGCAGGGCGAAATGAATACCCGCGAAGATACTTTGCTTGCAGAGACTTTGGATAAGAGTCGGGCTAAGATCGTTCTTGCAGGGCATACAGCTGAAGAAGAGGTTGCAGCAACAGCAGAAGAGGGGCGTGACACAGATAAGGTTTCGAGGCGTTATTCCGAGAATGAAAAAACTGATGGCGTGGTCGTGACAAGGACAAATGCGACAGATTTGAATCAAACTTTGACTGAAATAAGATACATTATGCCGCACGATAAATTCTTAAGCGGAAAGAATGTTTCGACCGGTATCATTAATGTAGGTGTGTCGAATAAGGGGTTTGTAAGCGAAGTGCCTCTGTTCTTTATTGATCAAAAATGTGGTAAGTTGATGCCTGCTTTTTGTCTGAAAATTGCTATGCTGGCGCTTGATAGAGATTGCAAAGATGAAGAAGGCTATGTTGAGGCCATGGAAAAAGAGTTTGAACGTATTTATCAGTCGGTTGTCGACAAAACTTTTGTGGGCCCTTTGACGATTAAAGATCGTGTTATACCGGTTGATAGAAATGGGTTTATGCATATTGATTTTGTTGGCTCTACGAGCAAGGCCTATGGTGTATTTAGCCCGGTTCTTGATGGTTTGTCGCTTTACGAGTGTTTCGATCGCGAATATTTGAGCAAATTGTGGGCAGAGCGGCCAACTGAGGGGAGGCTTAATCCGGCACTGCAACAGACCAGAGTACTTAATCAAAATATAAATAAAGGAAACATAATTGCGGTATGCGGACCTTTCGAAATTACTGATTTTGACTATTTTGCAACGCCGTTAACGCTTAATACTTCGTTGCAGCCCATAAAAGAGGACCTTATGGGGGTAGAAATACATGCAAATGCTATAATTAATATTTTAGACAAATTATACATAAAAAAACCTGGAAATCCGGCTTCGACTATTTTGGCATTGTTGTTTGTCTGCGTTGTTACGGCGGTTTTGCTTGAATTAGCAAGACCGGTTTGGGGTGCAGTTTTAACAATTCTGCTTATGTGGTTGACGTTTTTGTATGGTCATCATTCGTATCATATCAATAGAGAACTTTTATTTATGGCGCCCTTGATTATTTCTTTCCCGATGATTTGGGTAGCGACAACTTTGCTAAATTATATGAAGCAACGTGCGAAAGCTAAGAATACCCGTGCGATGTTTTCGCGATTTGTTTCTGCAGATGTAGTGCAGTATATGCTAGATAACCCTGAATTGGTGCGGCCGGGCGGTGAAAAGACTGAGCTTACTATTATGTTCTCTGATATAGCCGGTTTTACGCCCATGTCAGAAGCTCTAACGCCTGAAGAGCTGGTTGTGCTTCTTAACGAATATTTGGGTGCTATGACAGATTTGCTGTTTAAACATGGAGGAACGCTTGATAAATTCATCGGTGATGCCATTATGGCTTTTTGGAACTACCCCAGAAAACAGCCTGACCATGCTGTTAGAGCTTGCCTTTGTGCTATAGAAATGCAGCAAAAAATTGACAGCCTTCAAGTCGGATGGCAGGCAAGAGGCTTGCCAAGAGTTGCTGTCAGAGTCGGCATAAACAGTGCGGGCGTAGTTGTAGGCTATATGGGGTCAAATCAGGCTCAAATGAATTTTACATGCATGGGAGACGGAGTAAATCTGGCATCGCGTCTTGAGGGAGCGAATAAAGAATACGGAACAAAAATGATGATTAGCGAAACAACTTATTTGCAAGTTAAAGACAAAATAGCTTGCAGATTTTTAGACTTTTTGGCGGTCAAAGGAAAAACCGAGCCTGTTAAAGTTTACCAGCTTATTTCAGAAAAAGGAAAAGAGCCGGCAGATTTTGATGAGCATTTTGAACTTTATGATAGAGCCATTAAGCTGCATCTTGAGCGAAAATGGGACGAAGCAATTGAGCTATTTGAAATAATAATTAAAAAGTGGCCCGATGATGTTCCGTCAAAAACATACATTAGCAGATGCAAACAGTATAAAGAAACGCCGCCACCCGATGATTGGGACGGAAGATATATATTAACTCACAAATAAAAGTTTGCTATTTGCGTTGAAAGTGATATATTAACCCTTGTAATGCACTCTAACTATACAACACGGGACTTAGATGAAAATAGAATTTGATCCGCACCCTTTTATTGATAATCCTAGAGTAATCGAAACAACAGAAGAAATGGGTAATTTTTTTTCTCGTTGTGCCACAGAAGACGTCATTGCGGTAGACATAGAATCTGCAGGTTTTTATAGGTATTACAACAGGGTTAATTTAATTCAGATCGCTTCGAGAAAAGAAGCTGCGATAATTGATCCACAAAAAATAAACGATTTTTCTATCTTTCAAAAGTTTGCAAATGCAAGTTCTTGTTTGTGGCTTTTTCATGGCGGCGATTACGATATTTCTATGCTTGCAAAAGACCTTGGAGTGTATATTCCGAGAATGTTTGATACAAGAAAAGCTGCCGAAATAATTGGCATGACCGAACTTGGTTTGCGCGCCCTCACCGAAAAATATCTTGGTTTTACTTTAGATAAACGATTGCAACGCTGCGATTGGTCGAAAAGGCCTTTGACCCGTGCCATGAAAGAATATGGCTTACTCGATGCTGTTTGTCTTATTCCTGTGTATGATTGCTTGAAATCCGAGCTTGAGAATTTAAACAGAATGAGTTGGGTGATGGAAGAATGCGATTATATTGCCCGTCATGCAAAAGAACTTCAAGAACAAGAAAATGACCCCTATGCATTCAGAATCAAAGGCGCATCAAAATTACCATTAAGATCTCAGGCAATTTTAAAAGAAATTTGGCTTTTACGTGAAAAAATTGCAGCAAAACTTGATAGAGCTCCATTTATGTTGTTAAGCAATCAGGCTCTAATAGAAATTGCTCGCTTGGCCCCGAGAACCTTGTCCGGCATGTTGGTTATAAAGTCTGTAAACAGAGATTTCTTAAATAGATACGGAAACGAACTGCAGGCAGCCATAAAGACAGGAATGAAAGCTCCTTTAATAGGTCTGGAGCGTCCTTTTAAACCTAAAGATAAAGAATTCCTTTTGACGGCCTGGGAAGGTGAAGTAGCAAAGTCTTTGCGCGAAATCAGAGATTCGGTTGCCGAAAAACTGAATATTCCGCCTGCAGTCTTGGCTCCTATGCACAGTATTTACGATCTTGCTAAGATTCGCCCTAACACCATGGGGCTATTGTTGCAGAGTGAGATTTTACATGAATGGCAAACTCAAATTCTTGCCGAAGGTTTTTTGGATATTCTTCAACAGGAACCACCTAACGCAGGAAAGAGTAAACGCCGCCGTCGAAGAAGATAATTAAACAAGGTTAGTGAAAAAAATATTTAAGAATTTTTTACAAAATAGTCTTGCGCATTTGGCTCTGTGTACGTATAATGAGAAAACGTCCTTAAAAGTATTTTAGTATGTAATTAAATGGAGGCAAGAGCTTGAAACGATTTACCACTCTTTTTCTGGCACTTTGTATGCTGAGCTCCGGTTCTGCTTTCGCAGCCGGCATCAGCCTTGGTGAAGCTACTCGCGGTTATTCCGCAACCCTTAACATTGATTGTCCTAAAGTTAATGTTGAAACTGTACAGATTCTTGGTGCTAAGGCAGTTGAATTGACTGCTGAAGGCGCAACCGTATCATCGGACAAAGACGCACCTGCGTTACCGAGATATACTGCCATGGTTATGGTAGACCCCGCTCGCAAACCGATGTTCCAGGTAAAGAGTCTTAGCTCTCAGATTATCAACCTTGATGCACGTGTAGCACCCAGCAAAGGTAACTTTACACGCAATATCAATCCCGCCGATGTTCCTTACAATTACGGCAAAGTATACTCTAAAAATGCTTGGTATCCTTCTGATAACGATCTCGTTAAAATGGGCGAACCTTTTATTTTCAGAGAAGTCCGCGGTGTTAACCTTGTTGTTAATCCCGTTCAGTACAATCCTGTAAAAAATCAAATCAAAGTTCACAAAAAACTTCAAGTAACTGTAAAAGCCGGCGAAATCGACAGCAAAAACACAATGACCAAAGCTGCTTCGATAACCAAGTCTTTTGAACCCATTTATAAAAATGTATTTGTTAACTACAAACAGGCTACTACTCGTCTTCCTCGCCTCGATGAACAGGGTCGTCTCTTGATCATCTCTGCCGATGAATACATGAATGCAATGAAGCCTTTCGTAGAATGGAAACAAAAACTCGGAATCAACGTAAAAATGGTTCCCATGAGCGCTGTAGGTGCTGCTAATACTGACGTTCACGCTTTTATTCTTGATGAATATAATCAGGGTGGACTCACCAACATTATGCTTGTTGGCGATGCAGACAAAATTCCGACCAATAAAGGCGTTAAAGAAAGAGCCGATTCAGATGCTTGCTACGTAAAACTTGCCGGCGACGACCATGTTCCCGATGCAATCATCAGCCGCCTCAGCGCTTCAAACGAAGCTGAAGTAGCTTATCAGGTAGCTAAGTTCATCAACTATGAACGCTTCCCCACAACTGACAAAGCTTGGTATACAAGACTTCTCGGTATTGGTTCAGCCGAAGGTAATCCCAAAGATTACGCTTACATTGATGAAATTCGCGACACTCTCATCAAAAAAGGCCTCTTCAATGATGCAGTAAAAGCATATGACCCGGGCGCAACCGCAGCAATGGTAACCGCAGCAGTTAACAAAGGTGTAAGCCTTATTAACTATCTTGGCCACGGTTCCGGAACCAGCTGGGGCACCACTCGCTTCTCTAACAGCAACATGAGCTCTCTCAATAATGGTTGGATGATGCCGGTTATATGGGATATCGCTTGTGTTAACGGTCGCTTCGTAAACTACACCGGCTTCGGCGAAGCTTGGATGCGCGCAGGAAACATTGATTCTCCCGCAGGTGCAGTATCTTATGCAGGCGCAAGCACCAACATGGAATGGGTTCCCCCGATTCATGTTCAGGCTGAAATCAATAAAGTTCTCACCGCTGATGGAATTTACAAAACTACCGGTGGACTTCACATGAACGGTATCATGAAGGGTCTTGAACTCTACACTGCCGAACCCAGAAAATCTGGCGTTATGATTCTTGAACAGTGGAACCTCTTTGGTGACAGCACTCTTCAAGTTCGCTTCAAAGCTCCTTCAAAAGTTGAAGCCACATCAAAAGCAACTCGCAGCAGCGACGGCGTTACTGTAAAAGTTAACGTAGAACAGAATGGCAAGCCCGTAAGCAACGCTCGTGTATCTGTTTACACTGAAGGTGTTCAGAATGTCAAAGTTGCTACAACCAATGACCAAGGTCAGGCTGTTGTAACCATGCCTAAGGGTATGAAAGCCGGTTACGTAACCGTTATCGGTGCTGATGTTGTTCCCGTTGTTGACCAGCCTATCGAATTCTAAGCTAAGGCTTTGAATAAGTAGACGTTAAAAAAAATGCGCCTTTTCAACCGAAAAGGCGCATTTTTTTATTTTAAAACGAAGTAATTATTTCAAATAAAAGGGGGTTATGTATCACATAACTATCATGGTTCTCGTTCGAAAGTATTAGTACCTGACTGTTATGTATGTTTTTTGCTATTGCGTAAGTGTGAGTCGTTTTTACCAAATCGTCTTCTCCGGCAGTTAGTAATACCGGTATTTTTATTGCTTTAAGATCTTTTGCGCTGATGTTAGGCTGTGTAAGGATAAGCTTAAGAAAAGGCGAACCTGTTTGCTCATATTCTTGCTTAGCTTCGTTTACAAATTTGTTCTTTAAGCCTGAAGGCTTGGTATTTGCTCCGCTTACAATAAGTTTTGAAAGTAAATCAGGGTGTTTTGTGGCTATTATAAGTCCAATTATACCGCCATCACTGAAGCCGTATAAAAATGGCTTTTTAATTTTTTTTATGTGAATAAACTCAATAATATCTTGAGCCATTTCATTATAATCGAATTCATTAGTTTTTTGACTTAAACCGTGCCCTCTGCTGTCTATGGCATAAACGGTATAAGTTTTTTTTAGTAAACTGACTGCTTCACTGAAAATAGTGTGATTTTCGCCGTTTCCGTGTAAAAGTATTATGGAAGAGCCTTTTCCATACTTTTCATAGAATAAATCAATTCCGTTAACTCTTGCTTTCATGAGAATCTGTTGTTACTTATTCTACAACTCGCGTTTTGCATATCAGGTCGTGTAAGGTTTTCTTTTCGCCAATAAAAAACATTAGAAGACCAAAAACAGTTAAGAAAGAAATAATGTTAATAACACCTCTTTTAGCAGCGATGCTCCAAGAAAGATCGTCAGAACCATCTTCGTTAATAACTGCTGTGTTTGCTGCTATTTGTCCTAATGTGGCTTTTTTGTATTTTAACATTACAGAAAGATAAGCCCACACAAAAATAAT
>JAQVCG010000174.1 GCA_028689875.1 Candidatus Rifleibacteriota bacterium
GTTGTTCTTACGGTAATTTCGGTGCCTGCGGGAATTTCTATTTCTCCGCCTTTAATGAATGCACCGCCTGCTAAGCCGATTGGTCCTAAGACTATATAGCCTAAGGTCGATGCTCCTGCAGCCATTGAAATTTTCTTTTTGTCGTATTTTTCGCCCATATCTTCGATTGAAACCGGCAGCAAGGTTGAGTCCATGGTTTCTACGTTTCTCAGATCGAGATTAATGTAGCCGGTTCTTCCGAACCTTCCGCTTCTTCTGACATTTTTTACTTCAGCGCTTACAATGCCGTCATTTGTCATTACAAGCACATTGTTATTTATAAACAGGTCGTGTGTCATTACTACAGGTACTATATCGCCCTTTTGTGAAGTGCGGCTCGAAACATCTTTTTTGGTTTTAAGTTTAACTACTGTTCCCTCAGGTATAATAACTGAATGCATTGTGATTAAACCGTCTTCAATGCTTAAATGCACCAACTGTTCTAATCTGAAAGCCATCGGTTCCATTGAAACGTGTCCGAATACTATTCTGTCTAAGTCTGCCAGTCGTGCTTCGAGGTTTCCTGCTCCAGTTTTGTTAAAGACTTTCCATTCTAAATAGCTTAACTTCATGTCGAGTGAAATATTTTGTGAGGTTCCTCTAAAGATAAAATCGTGTAAGTATGCTGCTTTATCTTCATTGGTTCTGCCCGCTGATCTTCCAAACAAATCTTCTTCAATTTGTCTGAGTCTTTCTTGAATTTGCGATTTCATTTCTTCGCCGTAAATGTATCTTTCAATTCTGCTTACTTTTTTCAAGATCTCACGGTCAGCTTCTGCCGCAAAAGCGGCCGAAACAAAACATAAACAAAACATAAGAGCTACAGCTATTTTTTTTAATTTCATTGTTCTATTCTTTCTATTCTTCTGTTTTCTTCATTTTGCCGTATTCTTTAAAGTTATCGGGCTCAAAAACTACTACTATTTCTCTTTCTTTTAGAGGCGTTTTAACTATGTCATTGCAAAATATTGCAAACTCGGTTATGTCGGTCGGGTTGATTACTACATCTCTCGGGTGCAATTCATCTATTATTGAATCGGCCGTAAATATTTGTGAGGGCGCCAAACCTTCGCGCGCTTTTTCGATGCTTGTAACAAATCTTACTGCAGGGCGGCTGAAACGTTCTGTTTCAGGTATCATAGCTTCTTGAAAAACCAGCATACCTTTTCTGTCAAAGAATCTTGGAAACAGAGACGGTTCAAAGTAAAATTTTCTAGCGTCTATAATTACCCTTTTGTATTTTGAAGGTTCTGCTTCTTTATCGATAGCTATGCCTGCGCTCCAAGAAGCTAAAAAGCTTACCGGCTGCATTGGCTGGGGTCTCATGGCGGCCAAATAAAAAGTCGAACGCAGACTGTTTTTACCGCTTAAATCTATTTCGATTTTACATCTGTTGATTCCGTTGAGGTCTGTTTGATAAAAGGTTTTTGGTGAAGTCATCAGCAAAAAACCTATGCGTTCTTTGAAAGCGCGGTTGCTTTGCACAATATGCTTAACTTCTTTTTTGTCCATCAGGGGCAAATTTATAATTTGTTCGTAAGCATGATTTAAAGCGTCGAGATATGCCCTTGTTCTTTCTTCTTCATAAGAAGTGGCTGTTTCCCAGGGACTGCCCGCTATGCCAACCGCTTCAAGTTTTTGTGTTACAAAAACGTTTGAAGAGCCGCTATTTGCACTAGCAGCGCCACTTATCATCAGGCATAACGCCAACAGAATCAGAATGTTATTTTTCATGATCAATCAAAGGTCATATGTGCACCGACATAGTGCTCTGCCACTTCATCGCCGTCATAATAGGCGTAGTCCATTCTAACGTTGGGCAACAGTGACATACCGAAGCCGAGAGTCAGGGTTCCGTTGTGTGAGCCCATTCTCATTGTAAGGTCATTTTCTACGAATGTTTTTTCAACACCCACTCTTAATTGTCTTTCGGCCACATCTTTTGAATCGGCCAAATTTACTATGTCAGCAGAAATTGTTGTTCCTTCTGTGACTTTCATTGCTGCGCCGATACTGAAGATTGCGTCGTCTTTACTTGTTTTTTCGCCGTTAGAAGCATCTACGGTCTGCAGAATATTGTCGATTGTGAAACCGCCGGTAATTCTGTCGTTGTAGTGATACATAAAACCGGCACCCAACGACATTGTTTCACGACTTTTGACTGTTTTTGCGTATTTTGTTTCATTTTTTGCATAGTTAAGTTTTATACCGGCAAAAAGTTGTTCACGGGCCAACATTCTGCGTGCAATCGGAAATCTTGTGCCGAATGCGAGCTGAAGCTCGTGGTTTTTTCTGCTGACTCCGGGGTTGCCTACGAGAGTTCCGTATTTTTCAGATAAATCACCGACAGAGTATGCTACTCCGTAGCTGTATTTGGGCTTTCGTGGCATTGGTTCTTCTAAGACGTTGTGTTCAAGATAGTCTGTAATAGAAAATCTGTCTTCTTCGCCGTCTTCATATATGTGGCCTGTAAATGCCGCGCTTTTCCAGTTAAAGATGTCAGTTTCGTTCACTTTTGATTGGAATGATGCCTCGCGGCCCTGAATTTGGCTCAGGCCCGCCGGGTTGTAGTAAG
>JAQVCG010000175.1 GCA_028689875.1 Candidatus Rifleibacteriota bacterium
CCGTCGCGCTGCGTCACCCACAGTCTGTTCGCGCGCACGCCTATCGCCCCCGCCTGATCCGGCGCGGGGTTGGAAAGCGCATGGGCTTCCAGCGTCTCCACGTAAATATCCCCGACCGCCCTGTCCTCGGGCGAGTGCGGGTCTTCGTCGAGATCGATGTCGCGCACCGTGTAAATCACCTGCAACGCGCCCCCGGTCGCCACATACAGCTTCCCGTAGAAAAGCGCGGAGATTATAGGGGAATCGTTCGTCAGCGCGTTCGTCAGGCCAAGATACAACGCCCTCCCGCCGGGAGCTTCCGCCGCACAAGGAAGCGCCGCCGGTTCCTCAACCACCACAAGCGAAACCGGTTCTTCGAGATTCCAAGAAAACCACTCGCCCTTGTCCGACATGTAATACCGAACAAAAGGAGCATCATCATCGTCGTCCACCGCCTCCCTGACGGTCTCCCCGTCGAGCGTCTCCCAATCCCCCCACGACCACCCCGCGTTCAGTCCCCAGTACGAAACCCTCGGAATGGCGAACACACGACGGTCGGCGAAGAGAATGTACGCATCGGAGGAAGGAAGGTAGTCCATATTCGTGACGGCGAGATAATCCGTCCCCGTCGTCGATTTCGTCACCGGATACTGCGCCTCGCCGATACCGGACGTCGAAAGAGGGACCGGCATCATCTTCTTCGTTCCCCATCGCGTCCCGAACTTCCCGTAGGGCGACACCCAGAAGTTCACGCTGTCCGCTATCTCCGTCTCTCCGATCTCGTGCGGAGGGCGCACCGTGTTCATTCCCTTGACCGGAGTCTGCAACCTCTGTTTGAACTTCGGACTGAGATTCGGCGCTGTTCCCGCAGCCTCATTTATGGGCATGAAACATCACCACCCCTTCGGGGCGGGAAGCCAGTACCCGTTGCACGTCACCAGAGGCGGCTCCCGAATCTCAAGGGCGCGCATCACATCGCGCTTGTACTGCTGATACAGGGACGCTTCCATCTGCGGCCTGCCGCCGAGACGGTTCTGCGCCTTCATGATCACGAAGTTGACCAGAAGCTCCAGCACGGCGGACGGCATCGGCACATCGTCGTCCGTCAGCGTGGACGCCTCCAGCCGAAGAATGTCCGGCTCGCGCACCAGGCGCACCGTCAGCGCCGTCTCCTCTGCGGGCGTACCCCACACGCGGAGCGTGTCCAGTCCTTCGACCGTCCACATCTCGATCTTGGAATACTCCCGCGTCGGCATACTGCCGGGGTGCTCGTAGGGGAGAACAGCGGCATCCAGCGTCACCGAAATCATCTTGAGCGGCGGACTTGGGAGCTGCACGGAGTTCTCTTCCGCGAGAATCGTCACATCGTCCGTCTGCTCCACCAACGGGTGATGGAGTTCCGCCGCAAGTCTCCACGCCGAAGCGAACCCGTCGTTCAGATACGAAACAAGCTCGTCGTCCTTCCACTCGCTCGCGGTCGGTTCGGCAAGCTCGTACCGTACCTTGCGGACGATATCCGAGACTCGCATAACCTACCTCCTACTCCTTGCCTTCGAGCAGATCGAGGAGTTCTTCCTTCGTATTCGACACTTTGTACCGGATACCCCTGTTCGCGCACATCGAACGCACTTCCGCCATCGTCTTCCCAAGCAACGCGTTCCTGTCGATACCGGACTTTTTCGGTTCCGCTTCCGGTTCCGCCTTCGCTTCCGCCTTTGCTTCCCCCAGGTCGAGACTCAGCGCGCTCTGCCGCTGCCCGACAATGGGAACCTCCGCCGGTTTCGGCCCCTCAAGCACCACCCCGCCGGAAGGAACGGAAGGCATATCCACCATGCCGTGCGTCGTGATCGAAAAACGAGGCATCCACCGCGCATACGGATCGCTCCGCACCTGACCGGAAACCGTATCCTCCATCTGCGCCGAAAGATAGCTCCCCTTGTTCTCAAGCACCGCGAGAAACTTTCCCGCAACGCGCGTCTGCTTCCCAATGGGAATCCGCACCTTCTGAAAGTTCACCGCCACGAACTGCTCTCTGGAATCCCTGTCCTGATTGTCGAATACCGTTACCGTGTACATCCTCTCGGGCTGAAACATACTCATTGAAAGTCCTCCCTTTCACATATAAAAAAAGCGGGGAGACTCTCGCCTCCCCGCTCGTCGTTCACTCTCCGTTATCCGCCTGAAGGTTCCGGATCGGCTACAACCGTCACGACGAACGTCGCCGAAGCATTGAAACCGCACACTTTCGCCGTCACCGTCAGCGTCGCCGTGTCGTCGGGAGCCCATGCGGATTCGCTCAGCGTCACTTTGGCCTCATATGTTCCGCCGTCCATAGCATAGCTCCCAGCGACAGGATCGACCGCCATCGCGGCCCCCACCACATCGCTCGTCTCGGCGACCGCAAGCGTCACCTTACCGTTGTACCATTCATGGAGATTCCCCGCCGAATCCTCCAGCCTGATCCCGATATCGTAACTCGGGCCAGCCGCCGCTTCCGTCTCCGTTACAGTGTCAGTCGTCTGCGAAAGCGTCAACTTCACATCTCCGGAAAGAATCTTCGACATCAACTCGAAATTCTCGTTTACCGCCGCGTCTTCAAGCACGCGATACTCCATACCACCACGCTCCC
>JAQVCG010000176.1 GCA_028689875.1 Candidatus Rifleibacteriota bacterium
TCTCTTTTGAAGGAGCAACTATACTTGATCCTTTTATGGGAATAGGAACGGTCGGAATTGTTTGTAAAAAAACTAATAGAAATTTCATTGGGATTGAACTATTGCCAAAATATTTCGAGATTGCAAAGAATAGAATTTCAGAAGCAGAAAATAAAACGCGACACGGGCGTTTAAATAAAAAAAAAGGAGAATTTATGAAACTTGAAATCGACAGAACCGAATTGGTAAACGCGCTTGCGCTCGCAAGCAAAGCAGTCGCAGACCGAGGGGGCAACGTCATACTTGCGAGCTTGTATCTGAAAGCCGCAAGCGACAAATTGCAGCTTATCGGCAGCGACGGCGAACAGATGATGATTGTTGAAGTGGCTGCAAGCGTCGACCGTGAAGGTGCGGTCGCGGCTCCTGCAAGGCTTATGCTTGAATTGTGTTCAGCATTGCCGACGAACAGCCTTTTTCCGGTGTCGATTGAGCTTGAAGATTGCAAGATGGTGATTACGCTCGACAAGAGCAAGTATGAAATCAACACGACAAGCCACGAAGATTACCCACCAGTGCCGAACCTTGCGGGCATCGAAATGGCAGAAATCAAAGGTTCAATCCTTGCTCTTGCTATGAAGCAGGCAGGAATTGCATCAGCCGGAAAAGATGAGATGAACGCGACACAGAGGTCGGTCTATCTCGATATGATTGAATCAACAACTGTTGTCGCTACCGACTCAAAGCGCATGATGGTCGTTGATTTGAGCGAATTTGAAGCACCCGAAAATATGAAACAAGGCTTGATTGTGCCCTCAAAAGCAGTCAAAGAGCTTTCAGAAATGTTCAAACACGCTGACGTTGCAGAAATGGCGATGTTTAAAGAGCAACTTGTTTGCCGGGTTGAGCACGTTACGTATATCACTAGAACATTAGATGGCAAGTATCCTCAGTATCAGCGCGTATTGCCGAAAGAAGGCACTAGCAGCGTTATTATATCGCGCAAAGAGCTTGCGCAGGCACTTAAAACGCTTTTGCCGATTGCTAAGAATTGCAGCAATCTTGTTGCTTACGAGTTCGGCGGCGAAACTATAACGTTGATTGCCAATTCGCCCGAAAACGGCAGAGCTGAAACGAGAGTGGACTGCAAAATCAGCGGCGAACCACCGAAAATCGGTATGAATTTGCAATACGTGACTGATTTTCTTGGTTGCGTGGATTGCGATACAGTGAAGATGGAATTAACGGCAAGCAATTATCCCGTTCTTTTTTCTGCTAACGACGGCAATCAGAAGTGTGTGATTATGCCTTGTACTTTTTGATTTAAAGACCTGAGCATGTCGATAAAAGGCTTGAAAGGTAAAAATGAGAAAACTAGCATCTATTAGAAAAGTGGACGAAGTAAGAGAAATTCCCGGAGCTGACAACATTGAGATTGTGCAAATTGGCGGTTGGCAGTGCATCGCGCAAAAGGGGGAATTTAATATAAATGATTTGTGTTTGTTCGTGGAGATCGACAGCATTTTGCCTGACAAGCCTTGTTTTGAGTTCATGCGCCCGCGTAAATTCAGAGTAAGGACGATTAAATGTATGAAACAGCTTTCACAAGGACTTGCAAAGCCTGTTAGCTTGCTTGCTGAGTTTGGAGTTAATCCAGCAAAAGTAAAAGAGGGCGATGACTACACGGACAAAATCGGCGTTGTGAAATACGACCCGGAAGCAGAAAAAGAAGCGAAACAGGCACGCACAAGACCGCCTGATAAAACTTGGTATCGTTTTCTTGAGCGTATTCCGCTGATTGGTAGATTTTTCAGAAGAAAAACAGGGCAAGGCTATTTCCCGACCGATATTGTAAAGAAAACCGATGAGGAACGATGGCAGAATACGAGTGAAGCCATGTTTAAAGACTGGTATAATCAGCCCATTGAGATTACCGAAAAGCTGGACGGCACAAGCACAACTTTCATTTACAAGCCCGGCAGATGGTGGAAGCCTGAAACATTTATGGTTTGCAGTAGAAATCAGCGATTGCCGAAAGATAACGGATCTGTTTATTGGACGATTGCACTTAACGAGAAAATTCTCGAGAAAATGCGACTTGTTCACAAGTTCTTGAAGATGAGCAAAGATGATTATCTGATTTGGCAGGGCGAAACGCTTGCGCCAAACATTCAGGGCAACAATTATCAAGTTGGCAGGCCTGAGTTTTATCTGTTTAATTTCAAGCAGTTCGACGGTAAGAGAGAATTACAGAGAAGCCACGCATATACAGCCGACATCATTAAAACAACAGGCATTGCATTGCGCCAAGTGCCGCTAATTTCAACGCAAAAGGTCGAGGACTATAAAACATTAGCCGATATGATGAAAGCGCGTCCTTGGGGGCTTAAATCGCATCTGAACCCGAAAGTTAATGCTGAGGGCGTAGTTATTCGGTTGAAAGATCAGAATCAGAATTGTTTTCGGTCTATGAAGTTCGTCAATCCTGAGTGGAGCTTAAAGCACGAAGATTAACGCACGATTCCTGAGCATAAATTGAAACTGCTCACTTTCTGCTTGCAATTTAGCTGGCGGCGTGCTAAGATATTTTATCTTAAACAAAAATAGCCCGCTTTTAATCGGTTTTGGAGGA
>JAQVCG010000177.1 GCA_028689875.1 Candidatus Rifleibacteriota bacterium
TTTAGTTATTGATCATTTAATGCGCAGAATCAGAAGCAGTTAATATGATTGAAGTGGAGGTCATGCAACGAATTCAAGACCACATAAATCGCATGAAGTTGGTGCTTCTAATTTGCCGAACAACAATTTTTGAAAATCCCAGAAATTTTTTCACTTTTAACTGCTCCTTTTATTTGTGGCTTTGAAAATCAGTTCCTCCACACAAGCTGATAATCTCTCGGAATCTCTAGGCCAGTAAACTCAAGGCTTTCAGATTCCTTTTTTATTAAAATCCCCCATTTTTTTGCCAAAAATACTTGACAACTTCATCGAAAAATGCAATATATCTTTCCATATAACAATTTCACCTCTGCCACAAAATATAAAAATTCTTTGTTCATACATAATTCTCGACAACTGCGGAATTATAGAGATTAACCCTGTTCCGCACCTTTACAGATACTTTTCAACCCCGCATTGTTCGTGCAGTGTGTGACCCAATAGAGTGATTGCTTGTTTAGGGCAGCGGTTGACACAGCGATAGCACATAGTGCATTTACCGTTTGACTGCGCTTTTTTGTCTGTAAGCGTTAAGTTTCCCATAGGGCAGAGTTTTACGCAAACCCCACAGCCAACGCATTTGTCTGCATTGATTTTCAGCTTGTCTGAATACTGCCTTGTCTTGTTATAAAACCATAGCCTTTGCCCGAAAAGCCCAGCCATATGATAGAAAAAACCGATACCCTCCTGCGTGGGAGTGTTGCTTTTGAACTTGTGCACAGCATCTTTGATTTTTTCCTCTGCTGATTTCACAAGCTGTTTGTTCTGCTCCAAGGACTTTTTTAACGCTTTTTCATCGCCAATGCAGTCGGGCATTTTCAAGTGCAATCCGCCGACTATTTTTGCACCGTAACTCTGCAAAACCCTTGCTGAACAGCCTGCTCCATCACCGCTAAAAAGCCCCATTGTTGCAATAATAAATACGCTTTTCCCTGCAAACAGGATGCGGTTATCAATGAGAAAATCACGGACAATTTTCGGCAGATTGCTGAAATAAATGGGGTATGCCAAAATAATCAAATCCTGCTGTTTGATGTTCTCTACAACTGCTTTATCCTCAATGGAAATACAAGATGCAGATGGGTCAACTTGATTTATAAACACCTCTAAGCAGTGCTTTGTGTTGCCAGTTCCGCTAAAATAAATTCCTACCACAAATTTTCCCCCTTGCCGTTATTAGTTACCTTTGCTTACAATTCTCAAAAAAAGCATCATAAGCTGTTTTGAGTAATGCTTGCACATCATCTTCCGATAGTACAAGGCTGCCCTTGTAAACCAATCCGGCAATGCCGTGGGTGTAAATCCACATATTCAAAAAGAAGGACTTGCTGCTTTCAAAATCAAGCCCACTTAACGTGCTTGCGCTATTCACCGCAAAAGCAAGCGAGCCTGTCATTCGTTCTCCAATGTCCGTAGGGCAAGGCAACATAATGGTTTCAAACAATCTTGGGTACTCCTTAGCAAACTGAATATATGCAATTCCATAGGTTAGAAACTCTGAGCTTGTTGTCGGATAGTTTTTGATATATTCCGTGTGAAATTGGTCGATTTTTTCCACCGTTGCCACACGCAATTCTTCAACGGTTTGAAACACCCGAAAAATTGGTGCAACTGATGTTTTTAAAACTTTTGACACGCTTTGAGCAGTAATTGCCGATATGCCCTCACATTTTGCAACCTCAAATGAGGCTTTTAAAATTGCTTCTCTGTCTGTTTTTACTTTGGGTGGCATAAATGTCCCTCCAATTAAAATAATATACGATACATAACGATTGCTATTTTAACAAATATAATTCACTTTGTCAAGAGTGAAAAAAGTAGGGCAAGCCTGTCGGTGCATAATTTAATCTAAAAAATAAGGAAGCTGCCGCTTCACGATTTTTCAATCGTTAATGCGACAGCCCCCTTTTCTATTTTTCATTTACCTGTTTGGATAAATAAAAAACCACTTCTTGGGGCACCCTCCGTAAGGAAGGTGCCCCAAGGTGGCTCTGTATGTGAATTTAATAATTTTTAGTTTGGAACGGTGTAGCCTATGGCTATGCCGTTTTTACTGCTTGCTTGGATTTCCTGTTCTGCAAATGTTCCTGAAACAGTTCTTCCATTTCTTCCGGCATCGGTTCTCGTACAATGCCTATACCGTTGTAATAGATATCTATAGTTTGCGTTCGTTTGCCGCCTACCCGTTCTGGCTTGGAGACGACTAACTTTTCTATAAACTCATGTACAATTTCTGGCGTCAGCTCTGTCAGATGCGTGATACGTTTCACCTTATTGATAAATAGTTGCAGGCTGTCGCTCTTATCAGTTTCATGCTCAAGATAATCTTTCATTTCAGGAATGGCAGTTCTTAACTGTTGCTGTTCTTCTTCAAAAGCCATTGACAAGGTGGCAAAACGCTCATCAGAGATTTTTCCAACTACATTGTCCTCATAAATTTTTTGTATTAGGCCGTCAATTTCCCGGACACGCTTTTGGAATTTTGCAAGTTCACGGCGTTTTTCAGCAAGTTCTTTTTTCTTTTCCTCACCAAATACCGCCAACTGTCTTTGAG
>JAQVCG010000178.1 GCA_028689875.1 Candidatus Rifleibacteriota bacterium
ATAAACCAACGATGACTCTGGAAAAATTCGATTACGAATATAACGGGACGTTCGTTGGTAGTTCTAGCGAAAGTTTTTATCCATACGAATTAACCACAAAGGCAAGAACAATAGAGTCTCCAGAGTTATATCAGCCAAAAAAATCAAAGAGCGAATATGTTATTACGCATGATGTTGCTGTGTCTGATGCAAAAAATTCAGACAATGCTTGTACACATGTTATAAAACTAAAACCGAAACCAAACGGTTCGTTTATAAAAGAAGTTGTTTATACGAGAACAATGAATGGCGCTTCTTTGCCTGAACAGCGGGATTTTTTGCGTGAATTATATCACATTAAATTTCCAAATGCAAAGAGAATTGTCATTGACGCTCAATCTTCTGGACAGGGTTTATTGGCTTTATTCCAAGAAACTTGGGAATATAAAGACCCGAATACAAAAGAGACAACAGAGTTTCCGCCTCTTGTTGATGACATTTTGGAAAACAAGTTGACTGGCGCAAGCCCTGTTATTCGCGCAATACAGGCTTATCAAAATTTTAACAATGAATTTTACCCGTATATGAAAAGTTGTTTTGAAGACGGTACGCTACGATTACTAACGGACTCTTCTGATTCTGATGACAAATATAAGCTTGGAGAAATTACACCAGAAGAACAATTGATGCACGTTGAACACGATTTAATGATTTCGGAGCTAAGTAATATTAAACAAGAATTTACCGATTCTTCAAACAAGCTAACATATACAAGGATTGTAAAGCGCCGAAAGCGCGACAGGGCGACTTCTTTAATGTATGGATTGTCTTATATTTTTGAGTTAGAAAATGACGCAAGAGAAAAAATGTTTCAAAAAGACGATGATTTAAGCGATATCTTAAAATCTGTATTTTATTAGTGGCGGGAGGTGATATAATTGCCAGAAGAAAAATTAACGCAGGATGATATAAAAATTGTCAAAGATTTTGTTGATACATTACAAACCGAAATTGTAAGAGACGATTTTGATTTTGTTTCATTCTCGTCTGCTTTTAACAGGGCGGCGTATGGTGCGTATGCAACACCACAAATGGTCAATACAAATTTACAGAACATTAACTTAAACCCAAGGGTTTCGACGTATCAAGAATATCTTAGAGCGTTGCAAAATCCGAAGTCGAATGAAGACGCTATAATTTCATATGGTCAAAATGAGTATCTTACGAATACGCTCTATAAGCGCAATTTTGATTACTATGCAAATTTGCTTTCCTTTGATTTAGCGATTCGTCCTAAATCTGCCGAGGCCAAAGATTATTCTAGCGCGGCTTATAAAAAAGATTGGAACGCCGCCGAAGATTTTTTGACTAAATTTGATTATCGAAGCGAGTTCCGAAAATGTGTTTTTAACATGTTAAATTCTGACATTTACGCATGTATGTTCAGGGATGACATGAACGAAGACAAATACGTTCTTCAAGATTTAAGCTACAAATATGTTAAGATAACTGGGCGCTGTTCGCATGGTCTGCTAGTTGATGTTGATATGAGTTTTTTGATGAATGGTACACAGGACTTAATGATGTATCCGAAGTCAATCAGACGTAAGTACAATTCGTTATTTGGAAAGCAGAATAAATACGTCCCATCTTCAACATTAAATGATAGAACTGGTAAGTTTGGTTTTTATGTACAAACTTCACCAACCGAAGATGAAATTTGGGCATTTAAGTTTAATCCTGATATTATAACAGAAGTTCCTTATTTTGCACCAATGATTTTGGATACAAGTTTGATGGATTTTTATCGAGAGTTGCAGATGAACCAAGATTTGGTTGCGGCCAAAAAGTTAATTACTTCACAGTGGCCTTTACTCGATGCTAAAACCGCACAGACGGATAGGTTGGGTATCAAGGCTGAAACTATGGGTGTTATTCTTGGGGCGATTAAATCTGGGCTTGGTGATTATTTTAACATTGCATCTATTCCTTCTGATAAAATTGAAGTAGAACAGATGGAAAATAAAAATAAAACCGCGTATCAGGATTATTTGAAAAATATTTCTGGTTTGATGGGCGGAGCAAATACTTTGTTTAGTGTTGTAAAGCAGTCTTCAACAGAATCTATGATTTCTGCGGATATTGATGCAATGCTAATGTCAAAGGTTTACCCGCAGTTTGAAGCCTTCCTAGAATATCACATCAACAAGAAAACTAAAAAGTTTAAGTTTGATGTGAAACTGTCTGGGACAAGTTCTTATTTGGAAAAAGACAGAAAATATAAGGCGGCAATGGATGCAGCTAAGGTAGGCTTGGTTTGCGAAAACAAAATTGCTTGCGCATTAGACTTAAATATATTTGAACTTCGTAAAGAGTTGGATCTATCTAAAAATGGCGGATTTGCTGACAGACTAACGCCGATGATGAATATGTTTACTATGTCTGGAAATAATGATGGTGCTGGACGACCACAAAATTCTGAGTCGGAGGTTAGTGAAAGTTCTGATGCGACTCGTTCAAATGGTTCAAACTTACCGAGGGGCGGAAAAATATAATGAATGATAGATTTTATTTTAGGAGGGATTTAGATGGCTTATCATGATTCAGACATGG
>JAQVCG010000065.1 GCA_028689875.1 Candidatus Rifleibacteriota bacterium
CCAAGAATGACAGTTCGGCAAATTTTATCAGAACCCCTAAAAATTCATCGGATAAAACCGGAAATAGATTTTGAAGAGTTTTTGGCACAAAGACTTAAAGAAGTTGGAATGGACCCTTCAGCTTTAAATTCTTATCCTTCTGAGTTTAGTGGCGGCCAAAGGCAAAGAATAGGCATATGCAGGGCTTTGATGTTAAACCCCGAACTTCTAATAGCTGATGAAGCTGTATCTGCTTTAGATGTATCGGTTCAGGCCCAAATACTAGAGCTATTACTTTCTTTGCAAAAGAAAAGAAATCTGTCTCTTATTTTTATATCACACGATGTGGCTGTGGTTAGACAAATTTCAGATAGAATTATTTTGTTGTATAAAGGCTGCCTAGTTGAAGAAATAGCTGCGGATAAGCTTCTTACCGATGCTAAGCACGATTATACAAAAAGATTGCTTGAGTCAGCGCTGTATTTAAGAGAAAACAATTATTGAATGTGCACAAAATGCACCTAAAAACATGTGCCTTTTTTACACAATAAATTTGTATGTACAATGCACTAATTGCATCATTGTCTTGATATTCTTTGTTTAAGCTTGTTCTAAAAGGTTTTTGTTGATTCTTTTTTTGCATTCGATATGGCATAGTTTTTGCTGTGAATTAGAGCATAAGATTATCAGCATAGGAGAGCTTTCAAATGATATCAGAATTACTCCAGGACAGCTTCATAGACCTTCAACTCGACGTAACTGATAAGGCCACAGCTATTGACAAACTTTCTGCAATGCTTTGCGGCTCGGGTAAGGTATCAGACCAAAACCATTTTGTCAGTGCGGTTCTTGAACGAGAAAAACTTGGAAGCACAGCTATTGGCGCTGGTATTGCTATCCCTCACGCTAGAGCAAATACTGTTAATGAAGTATCAATAGCCTTTGCAAGATCATCACAGGGAATTGATTTCAATTCCGCAGATGGAGACCCGGTTAATTTGATATTTTTGCTTGCCGCGCCTGTCGAATCAGGAAGTCTCTATCTTAAGCTATTGGCAAGAATCTCTAGATTATTGCGCTATCAAGATCTTATTGACAGCCTAAAGAATGCGACAACTAAAGAAGAAGTAATTAGCATTATCGCCTCTAAGGAATAATCACAATTTTATTTAAGGTTTGAATCATGAGCAATAGACGAAGCGACGAGTTATCCTTATCAATGAGGATACCTGCAAGTAGGTGTTATCTTGAAAACGCTTTGTTGACTCTTGACGGTATATGTGAACACTGTTCTGTTGCTGAAAAGTCAACGGTAAGGGTTAGAAAGGCTTTACAAGCTGCTTTATCAGAATCTCTAGAAATAGCTTCAAAGAAAAACCAGGGTTTGTTCGATTTAAAGTTTTCTGTTTCAAGAGATCGAATGGATATAACGGTAGAAAATTACATTTTAAGTGATAACAAAGAAGATATAGAAGAACTCGACTCTGAAGTGATTGAAGCTAAGCTTGCTTTTGTTTCGTCATTAGCTGATGGATATAAATACTTAAAAGATAATAGACAAAAATCTTCATTCTCTATGCAGTTTAATCTTGAAATAAATTAGTTCAAACAATAAAAAGGTCACTCGCTAATTGTGGGTGGCTTTTTCTTTTTAGTGCAGATTCTGCTCTTATCTTGCCTATATGTATTTTTTATGTAATAATGTCGTTCTATGCAAAATAAAAGTAAAAAAATAGGCTTAACAATAAGAGTAATTATTGTTGTCTCATTATTCTTTGGGACAATCATTGCTTTGGCCGCGTTAGCAACCAATTCTGAATATGTTTCAGAATACGTATTGCGTAGAATTGCTCAGGGAGTGGCAAATAAGGGGTTTGAAGTAAATTTATCTGATATCAAAGGTAAATTTATAGACAAAATTACAATTAAAAAAGTAAAAATTAAAAAGAATTCAGATAAATTTGCAGTTTTATTAGATAACATTGCTTTTGGTTTAAATTTCGAAAGATTATATACAAAAGGTGTGGTTTCATTTGATATTGATGCTGAAAATGCTGTTATATCAGGGTTAAATATTTCTAATGAACGTATATTAAATATTCCCACATACAACGATTTAACGTGCTTTGCTTACTTTCCCGCCGAGATAGAGATTAGCTCTCTCAATATTAAAAAAATACGTTATGTTTTTAATAAACTAAAAGATACAGAACTGGTTTTAGCGCCATTAAAAATTACACCTACAAATAATGTGCTGGAAAAAAATCTTGTCGCATATTTTAAAGCTTCTTGGAAAGCCGGGAACCTGGGGGTGGCAAGCTTCTCTGGAACTCTTAACCAAAAAGCTAAGAAAATCAACGGTACTATTGATGTAGCCATGGCTGGGCAAAAACTTAAATCTGAGATTAATGTTAGCAGAAAAAAAGGCAAAAATTTTGAAGTCAGCGGCTATTTGTCAGAGTCAGTGTTTGACACAGCTCCCATATCCCGTTGGCTCGCAGGTTTATGGCAAGATAATTTCCCGTTTTCTTTTGATGGAAAGCTAAGTTGCTCTGGTTCATGGCTTTATAACAGTAATGTGGGATTTCTTGGTAATTTGTCCGGTAAATGCGAGAAATTGCACGTCGTTGCAATGGGATTGTTTATTCAGGTATTAGAATTAAATAATACTTGGCAGTATTTAAATGGAACTATTTCGATTAACGACACTGGAAGCAGATTATTTGATTTTCCCGCAATCTTAAACGGAAAAATCGACTCTGTTTTTTTTGATAATGAAAGAAAATGGGACCTGAACTTTATATGTAAAAATGCTGATGCTGCATCAATCACAGCAACTTTACCATGGGGAATAAAATATGGATTAAACTTGCCCCAATTAAAAGGTGAATTTGATTTGAGTGTGAGCGTAATCGGAAAAGACCCGAATACAACTCTAAGAATCGCTTCGCAAAAGCTTGTCAGCGGTAGTGATAATGAAATGGCTGAAATTAGCGGAACTGTTTCTTGGCTTTATTCTGAAAAACAAAAACACGTCGAAGCCATTATAGATGTTGAAAATATTGATGGAGTTCCTAGATTTTTTAGCAGATTTGCGCTTGAGTCTGCTTTAAACGATATTAAAAAGAATTATAACGAAACTGTTAAGCTAAATTATAGATTATTTGGAGACCCATACGCAGAAACTTCTCTTGAAGGAGCTTTTACAGGAACTGAAGCAGGTGCCATAGAATCTATATTATTGTTTGGCTCCTTCTTAGGCGGTGAAGGAAGTCTAAAATTAGAATCAAAAGAAAAACAAATAGCTGAGGCGCATAAAGTAAATATATATGATCTGCTACTGTTAAAATAAAAGATTAGATAAAAAAAACGGGCGATTGCCCGTTTTTTTTATTAGTTAGCTTTCTTGTTTCTCTTTTTGTTTTCTCTTTTGAATAAACTCAATCAAGAAAGAAGAGAATACGCCAATCACACCGGCTAATAAGCCTGATAAAACTACCATTATTGATCTCTTAGGCTTTGACTTCAACTCAGGCACTAACGGGGTATCTATAATATCAAAAGCACTGCTTTCATCTGCTGTAGCTATTTTTGCCAGCTCGTGCTGTTCTGTAATCATTGTGAAAAGCTTTTCTTTTACGCTTAAGCCAACTCTTAAACGAGCAAATTCCAAAGCTAATTTTGGTAGATTTTCCATTGCTGTTTGAGTTACGTTAATCTCATCGTTTATGGCTTTAATTCGTGTTGCTTCAGAAACCTTTAATGCTTCAAGTTTGACCAGTTCAGGCATGCTTCCAAATGACTGCATCAATCTGTCCTGAGTTTGCATTGAAACTTCTGTGCTGAATTTTTCGGTTTGAAGTTTTGTCATTCGTTCTACTACTGATTTAGCATGATCTTCAAGTGTAAACATCTTGTTTTCGTCTTGAAACTTTTTCAATGCTTCTTGAGCTTCATTTAGGTCTTTGTTAACCTGAGCAAGTTGTTCGGCGAGAAAGTGCAGTTTCTTGCGCTGAGGCTCGCTTGCAAACCTTGTAAGATGCTCAATGTAAGTGTTGGTGATATCTGCCGACAACTTAGCATCCATGGTTTCTGCTGAAATCGTTATAAGTCCGGATTTTGCATCGTTGCTAATAGATACTGTTTTATTAACAGTTTTTAATAGTTCGTCATATTTAACTTCTGATGCCGGTTTCGGGTTAGGCCCTACAATTGCAGTGTTTGTGGCAATGCCATATTTTTGAATAATAATACCGCTCATGGTGTTACTTTTTAGAAAAGCTTCTAAATACCCTGAATCACTGTTTTGACCTAAGCCAAGCATTCCTGCCATAGGTATACTTGACAAAACACTGCTTAAACCACCACTTTTACTCTGAACATACAAAGTTGCCGATGATTTATAATAGTTGGGCAGTGTCAAGCTGTATAAAGCTACCAAAATAGCCACAACAATAGGCATTATTAAAACGAGTTTGTAGTGCTTTTTTAAAACACCAAAAAGCTCAAAAAGATCGATTTCGTCTTCTTCGAGCCCTATCATGATTTCGCGCTTTAATAATTCTTCTTTTACTTCTTTTTTTATAAGCTCGGTATCAATTTCGTTAAACTTGTTGCTCATTATTCTTCAATTATTTCTACGTTTGCACGCGGTAAGGTAAGCTTTAAGCCACTTGTTGTTTCAATGTCTACAACACGCACTTTTGCTTCAGATTCAATTATAACAGGCTTTTCAGGAAGATTTACAACTTTTGCAACCTCACCAAAATGAGGTTGGCGAATAATTCTGACGCTGGTTCCGACTAACATTCCGTTGTTGCCTTTATGAACTTGTTCCTCATGACCTTCAACTTTTAAGGGAATAATTACTTCCGGTCTGATAACGCCGGCACGAATCTGAGTAGCGCCGTTTATTGAAGTTTTCATTCCTTCGGCAGCTTTAAGAAGCTCGTAAGTCTTGTGAGCCATTTGAATTTTGCCGAAACCTTCTGTAACCACAAGTGTGATTCCTTTTTCTTCAGTTCCGGTTATAGCTACGCCTAAATCGTAACCTAAAAATTCTTTTAAATCGTGAGCATCGTAACCGCCTACGATTACACCTCTTACTCCGACTTCAATTGCTCTCTGCAAAGCTTCTGCAGTAACTAAAGAACCGCCAACAATGATTTTGCCTGCATGAACAGGTTTAATATCATCTTTTTCTAACACGGCATCGGGGCTCTGAGAAACCATTTCTAAGAGACCGGTCACTTCTCCGCCTATTCCAAAAATACCTTGAATATAAGTAGCTGTAGTTTTGATTTTTACACCTTCTTTGGGGTAAATATCATCTATTTCGCCGTCAACATAAGCGTGAACTTCGACCGGAATCGGAGGTTCTCGCAATACAGCCTGACCCGTTGCTGTTGAAAGATTCTCAATGCTTCCTTTTATCGGAGAGCGAACACAACTCTTGAAAAAACCGAAAAATCCGTTGGTTTCAGCAATGATATCGTCTTTTTCGACGAAATCGCCTTCTTTCTTTTTGAGAAAATCATTTATTTCATGAGGTTCTACGCTCAACAAGTTGGCAATATTTACCATAAAAACGTTGCCTGGAAGGTTTGTTGAGGCAACAACGCTTTCTGCTTTAACTTTATCGCCTTTTTTAACGCGAACTTCACCTAACAAAGGAAGTTTGCGATCTTTTTCAACAAGCGTTTTTGATACTATTTTTAACCCTGGGGTATATGCACTAGCCATTATTGTGTCCTTTCCTAATATTAAAGGCCGGGGTAAAGGTCAAGAGCCTTATACCAAGACTTAACAAGCTTAACTCGTTCTGCGTTATCTGTTGGGAACTTAAAGGGACGACCGCGAGTATCGAAAATTAAACCGACAACACCGCCGTGAACTTCGCCTTCAAATTCTTTGCCGGCACCATTACCCATATCATAGTTTCGCTTGGGGTGAATGACTATTTTTGCTGTTTCACCAACACTCAGTTTTACAACATTAAGCTCTCCGCCATTTACGGTTCCTTTAAGAACATCGCCGTTTTGTTTGGTTAAAACATAGTCAAGAACAGGCTCTCCAGCCTTCTTAACTATACCGGTCGGGGCAACGCAAGTGCCAAGGTAAATCAAACAGTCTCGTTCAAAAACGCTCAAGGCGGCTTCTTCGTGAACTTTTGCCAAAACGCCTAACTGAGGCATCATAAATATAGAGTCAACAGTCAATTGAGTGATGCCTTCGGGTAAAAAGGCGTCAATAAGCATCATAGCCGTCTGCTGTCTGCGCGGCGCGTGTGACAATACTCCGCCCGAACCTATAAGCATATTTAAATCTTTTAAATTTACTAAAGTTTCACCGGTCATTGTTTGTTCAAAAACGTCGCCGATTGTTCTTTCTTGCTGAATACCTTTTAATCCAACTGCCAATGAACGATGCTGATCAAAAGATAAGCGAAGTGCTTCACGTGCACATGCTTGCTCTACCATTAACTCTTCAAGTAAATACGGTATCGTAGTCGGGCGAATCATTTTGTTCTTAACCCTGTTACGTAAATCGCGTTCGTCCATTTCGAAGGGAACCCATCTCATGATGTTATCTAAACCTGCTTCTGCAAATACGTTGCTGATTGAATAGCTCATGCCGTAGTTTGCTGAAACTGATTTATTGTAAATTCCTTGGAAAACGCTGAAAACGTCTGTGGTTGCACCGCCAATATCAGCGCCGACGACGGTTAAGTTCTTTTTTCGAGAGATGAGCTGCATGATGTCACCAACTGCACCGGGAGTAGGCATAATGTCTTCATCAGTCAGTTCCATTAGATGAGGATAACCCGGAGCATGGCTCATTACGTGTTCCAAGAACAAATGCTGAATCTTTTGACGGGTCGGCATCAAATTTTCTGATTCCATTGATGGACGCAAATTTTCTGTTATGTCTAATGCTACTTTGTTGCCAAGAGTATCTTTGATTTCGCTTTGAGCGTCTTTGTTGCCCGCGTAAAGAACAGGTAATTCATAACCGGCTCCTAATCTGGCTTTGGGGCTTGCTGCAGCAATGATTTCTGCCAAAGCTATAACGTGAGACTTAGTTCCACCATCTACTCCGCCTGACAAAAGTATCATATCGGGGCGTAAATGACGTATGCGCTGAATTTTTTGATGGGGTAGGCGACCGTCATTGGTTGCCAAAACGTCCATAACAATAGCGCCTGCGCCTAAAGCAGCCCTTGTGGCAGATTCACCCGACATGGTTTTAACAACGCCGCTGACCATCATCTGAAGACCGCCGCCGGCCGAACTTGTTGATACGTAAAGATCTACGCCTTTGCCATCTTTTATAGGCTTAATAATAGCTTTGCCGTCATCTGTGAGAATCTGTCTGCCTGCGAGTTCTTGAACTTCTGATACTGCATTCAATACACCCTGAGTAACGTCTTCAACCGGAGCTTCAACTGTTGTCGGAGCTTCGCCGCGAACAACCAAACGAAAAACGTTGTCACGCTTTTCTATTAAAATAGCTTTGGTGGTAGTACTGCCGCAATCTGTCGCCAGAATGCTGGTAATTTCAGTTTTGCTCACTGCTTTCACCTTCCTTAGTTTTTTCCTTATCGGAGATTTCTAGGTTTTCAATGGATTTTATAAGCATCTCTATTCGTTTTCTGTCATTAAATATAGCTTGTAATTTTTCCATTTTGACCGGATCAAATATTAACTCTAAAATTGGGGCAAAAATGACTAAGCTTGTATAACCTAAAAAGGATACCGGCTTAGCCATTTCAAGCGCCATAATTACAGGAACACTCATATGACGGGCTTTTACAGCGGCAGAAACTTTGGTGATGAATTCATCAAGCTCTTCATCGCTGAAGTTTGATGTGTTTTCATTCTTAGGTATTGTCCACATGCCCATTATATTGAGTTCCTACTTTATTAAATGTAACCAATCAGACAACAAAAAGTTGAAACGACCGATTAGCAAAGAAATACGACCCATAACTGTAGCTCCGAATGCTGCTCCGAAACTGATCATTAAATACCAAATTCCAACTTTTGCTACGTTGCCGAATACCGGTCCGCGATGTTCTGTGCTGAAGAAGAAATAGAACAAACATGATACGGTTCCGACAACCAATATAAGGTTTGAAAAACTGCCAAAGTAATCGCCTGATACGATTAAAGGAACAATGGCCTTTTTTATTTGAGGTATCAAATATTGTTCTGCAGATGTTACTACGGCAATACCTGTAGAAACACCCATAACAAAAGCTACAGTGAAACGGCTAACCCATGAAAGATTCGAAGAAAATCTGAACAACATCAGCAAGCCCAACAACCCGGGAATAATTAGAATATATTCGGGTGATGCTTCTGCTGCAATGCCTGAAGCAAAGTATGTCGGCCAAATCTTTGCCAAAAGATTTGGTTTTAAAACCTGGTGAAAAGATATGGTAGATAAGTAATAACCTGCAGAAACACCTACAAATAAATGCTCTGCAAAGCGGTAGAATGGATTGTCTTTAATTAGAAAAGTGAAGCAACATAAAGTGATTAATGCGCCCACCCATGTAGTTATTAGTAATGTGGTCATTGTTAGTTTCCTTTACCCTTTTTTCTTTGCTTCGTTGCGTTGCTCTGCAATATAAGCTAAGTTACCGAAAATGATGAAAAGCATGATAACAAGATGGGCTATTGATTGAGGAGTCATACCCGCACAACCTTTTCCCGGGCGTTCGATCAAAGTTTCATATTCGGCAGCACCGGGCAAACCACCTGTCATACCGACTAACTGACCGCTCTGAAGATAGGTAGTAAATCTCGGAATGTTAACAGAAGTGCATCCGGCAGCCATAGGGCGTTTATGTTCTCCGGCCATACTGATGAATGTTTCAATTCCGCCGGTGCCTGCAGTAAAGCTGATAATTAAGCCAACATCGCTCATTGCAAAGCGGCGTTCATTAGGATTCTGGAATATTGGCATTTCTGCTGTAGAATTGCCATCTCTGTCTTGTGGATACGGATACATGAAATCGCTGCATAATGCTTTAACGTGAATAACAGCACCGGTTTTGTATCCAACATTTACATAGTCCACACCACGCTCAATAACTGCTTTACAACCGGGTGCAAGCTTGCCCTTTGCTTTCATGTCATCATATGTTGACATATAAGCATTGGCAGCTTCAACTAAAGCAGCTTCTGCCATTTCTCCGCCTACAGGCCAGTTTGCACCGCATATAGGTTTCAAATTTCTTCTGAACATATGAACCAATATAGCGACTGCAGAAGGTTTTAATTCCGGTTCAGAAGCAGGGTCAAAGTCAAAAGAAAGGAAACAGCGAGTACCTTCAGGAAGTTTCTCTGTGTTTTCGATAAATTTGTGAAGATTTTCTACCGCTTTTGTTGGCACTACAGGTAATGCAAAAGGAAACAGTAAAGGTATGATTACTGATAAAGCTACAAACAAGAATACCCAACGGCGGTCTAGATTTTTTAACTTAATAAATATGTTCATTGTTTTTCTCCTTAGCCCTCTCCGCCGAGATGAGAGCGTTCAACACCAAATATGATCTTCATTGATGCTGATATATAACCTAACATCGCACCGATAAGAATTGCGCTCTGTGCGGCTGAACTCGGGTAAGTCATGATCCATTCTTTTATGTTGGCAATGTTTAAATATGGCCCAATAACAGGTATGTATGCCAAAATTTGTGATACAAGGCTGCCTAATGATACATTGCCTAGCATTACTATAAAAGCTGAACCCATAAGTAAACCGGCTTCTTTTGATTTAATTCGGAAAGCTCTGAAAGAGGCCGATGCTACGAAGAAAGCCAAAAGAGAAAACATTGTTGATTGGGCGTTTTTGAACACGCCTACGAAAAGTATTTGTTGCATGCTGTTAGCACAGCTCATGGTGCGAGTGCGGGCTGTATCAGGAGCTATCATAGCAGATTCTGTGTCAGCAAGCTTTATGCCTTTATCGTCAACATATTCAACTTTAATTTTGCCATCTTTGTCTTTTACGTTGTCTATGACACGTATCGGGCGTGCTGAGATATTATCTTCACAAAGAACATAATAGATCTCTCCGTTTGTTAAAGGCTTATCAAACATTGGCCAGCTACCGGTGATAAGTCCTAAGAAAGCCATAGAGAGAAAGCCTATGATTAAAACTAAGCTGTAACCCCAACCATCGGCTTTGCGTGATATCTTTTGAAGATTGATGCGTAAAAGGCTGAATGCACCTAATACCATAGTAAAGGTCATGATGATTTGAATCCATTTAGGGAGAGTGCTTTCTAAGCTTTTAATAGAAGGTAAGCCCTCGCCGCTGAAAAATGCGACTATCATAATCATCCCGGTAATAAAAGTTATTATCAGTGGTAAAGTTCTTTTTAAAAAAATCATTTGGTCTTCCTCATTATTTTAAGTATTGCATAAAGCTCTCTGTTAGCGGAGTAAGACCTTTGCCGAACTCTGTTTCAGATATAGTAACAAGAAGGGTTCCAACAATGGTAACTGCAATTATTACTAATTTCAACATGTCTTGGCCTTTTAGAGAGCCGACTTCACGTGGATTCTTAGATAGATATGCAGAGGCTGCAAATAATTCTTCACCTATCAAAGTGTAGTCGCATGCTGCAACAAAAAATGGAATCTGAGAAGGCTCAGCTGTACCGGCAATTTGAATTGCACCAACAGCGTTGCCTGTTTCTGCCAAAATCAAAGATTCCGCATAGAATGTTCCCAAATAAAAACATGCCGCAGGCTTTTCACGCATCATAATACCACCAACACCGGCGACGAAACCAAACTGGTCGTCTGTAAGATAGTTGATTCGGTCAGGACGAAAAGCGTCTAAACGCCCTTTTTCAAGATAAGCCTGTTTTACAACTTCTTGAGCCACTGACATAACAAATGAGCGTGTCATAGGTGCATAAAGAGCAGCGTCATACTCAGCCGTCTTTTTTGCAACATGCCCCATAATGGTTACGCCGGCAATTGTTTGAATGTCGTCCATATCCATAATGCCGGGAATGTACATAACACCGCGACCCATTTCTGTCGCTCTGCCCACTGCATCTTCTAATGCAGACAAGCCGCTGATACGCCTAATGAACAAGTCCTTGCGCTGGGCGTGAAAAGTGAAGTATGAAACGAAAAGCAGAAGTAAAACAATTATGATTAAAACTGTTTTACGCTCTTTGGCAAACCAAGGTTTTGATTCTGCCGCAGGTTTTGCAGTAAGTTCTTCTGTGCTGCCATGGTCTGAACAACACAAAGCTGCTTCGCCTTGCCGGTGCTCTGTGACTGTTGATTCAACAGTCTGATCAGCCATCAGAAAGGACATG